>JAGXTN010000117.1 GCA_018333455.1 Dethiobacter sp.
AAAGACAACGGGAAAAAGAGGCAACTAGGCATACCGACAGCAGTAGACAGAGTGATACAGCAAGCCTTTATGCAGGGGCTATCTCCGGTATACGACCCCACGTTCAGCGAGACCAGCTATGGCTTCAAACCAAAGCGAAGTGCGCACGATGCCCTCAGGAAATGCAAAGAATATGCAAACGAGGGCTACACCTATGTGGTGGACATGGACCTCGAGAAATTCTTTGATGTAGTGAATCAGTCCAAGATGGTCGAAATCCTTTCGAGAACTGTAAAGGATGGACGGGTCATCTCTCTGATACACAAATACCTTAGGGCAGGAGCAATCGTCAGCAGAAAATTTGAAGAAACGACCATTGGCCTAGCGCAAGGGGGAAACATGAGCCCTCTGTGCAGTAATGTGATGCTGAATGAACTGGACAAAGAATTTGAAAGAAGAGGAATAAGGTTCGTCAGGTACGCCGACGACATGCTCTTATTTGCACGGTGTAAAAGAAGCGCTGAAAGAATGATGAAGCATATTCTGCCATTTATTGAAAACAGGCTAAAGCTTCGTGTAAACAGAGAGAAAACAAAGGTGGCATATATCGGACGCATCAAGTTCCTCTGCTATGGATTCTATCCATCGAAAGCGGGGATAAAACTGAGAGTACACGCCAAAAGCGTCGCTAAGATGAAAGACAAGATAAGAGAAATCACTTCAAGAAGCAAAGGTATTAGCTACGAAAAACTAAAACTTAAGCTCAAGCAATTCATAACGGGCTGGGTCAACTACTTCAAGCTTGCCGACATGAGGGTTCTCTTAGAGAAGACTGATTCGTGGTTACGCAGAAGGCTTCGCATGTTCATCTGGAAACGGTGGAAGAAAATCAAGACACGGTATCAAATGCTGAAAAAGCTTGGCTTCAACCACAAAAACGCGATTAAGTATGCCAACACAAGAAAAGGCTACTGGCAGACCGCCGGAAGCCAAATTCTCTCCTGTTCGATTACAGATAACCGCCTTAGAGAAGCTGGTTATCTATTCTTCCTGGATTACCTTAAAACTGTTAAGGTGTAAACTTGATTCCACTGCAGAAACAAAATACAAGTAGTCATCCAGCCCCGGATAATCCAACGCATATGCCATTTTAAGGAAATATCCGGGGTTGGGAGACAGTTTTTAGACAGCTATTTGCTCATAAGTGTTTTCATAGGATTCAATTAGAGTATTGACTGACTCGCCTTTTATGTTTATGCTAATCATGCGGGGAGGTGCAAGCCTCCTTTGTGGTGAAGGGCGAGGGTTTTTCTGCCAGAAAAAGGGGTCTCGTCCTTCTTTATTTTTGCAATCTATTCTTCCTTATTGATTTGAATACCTTTTAAATCATCAAAAAAACGCCTCATTAGGCGTCATTTCCGACAAATATACTTGGATTATAGGTTGGATTGGCTGACACATCAAGCTGGATTCAACAGCCAACGTTCTTTTATCTACTGTTTTTGCTTCACATAATACATTTTCATCCTTAGCTGAACTGAGTAGACACCCATGCCGCCTGCGGCACCAGCGGAAGGATGAAAACAGCCTCCTGTCGAATGTTCTTTTTGCGGCTGGCGACGAGGTCGTATTTACTTGGTACTTCGAGTCCGATGAGTAGACGGA
>JAGXTN010000030.1 GCA_018333455.1 Dethiobacter sp.
TCTGTTCTTCCTGGATTACTTTAAAACCGTTAAGGTGTAAACTTAGGAACCGCCGTATACCGAACGGTACGTACGGTGGTGTGGGAGGTCGGGAAAACTGTTCAGTTTTCCCTCCTACCCGATATGGCAAATGCTATTTCCAAAGTAGCTTATCATAAGCCAAAAGCTGCTTTCAGACGTATGTCTGAAAGCAGCTTTTTAGCTACATCATAAGAGCTTCTGTGAATCAGCCTGCTCTTCTTCCAGCTTTAGTAACGGAAAAACACATGGTTGCCAATCACGACAGTCACCGGTTGTTGACGAACCCACTGGTTTGAGGTCTTGGCCGGATTGTAGAAGCCGGTAGCCCCGAGGGAGGGGTCTCTGCCGCTAATCGCCTCCTGCACAGCTCTGCGGGCAATGTCGTTTGCCGGGAGATTGATTCTGCCGTCAAGTACCGGGCTATATTGATAGAAACCGCTTTCTATCTGAAAAATTACTGCCGTTAAAGTATTGGGATAGCGCGGACTGTCCACCCTGTTTAAAACGCTGGCGGCCACAGCTACTTGTCCCTCAAAAGATTCTCCTGCAGCTTCCGCATGAACCAGCCGGGCAAAAAGATCCAATTCCGCAGCAGAAAAACTCCTGCCGGCACGGGAAACTAACGGTGCAGTTATTGGCGCCGTGCTTGCGCCTCTCGCAGGGATAGTCAACCGCTGCCCCACTGTGATTATACTCGAATTAGCTATGCCGTTTTCCACAGCAATTCTTGCCACAGTGGTATTATACTGCAGAGCAATCCTCCACAAAGTTTCGCCGGCCCGCACCGTATGTACGGTTTGACGAGCTACCGGTTGGATTACAACTGGCGTTGCCGATTCAGCAACAGACTGTCCCGGGATAACCAGATGCTGTCCTATCAAAATGCGACTCTTATTGGAAATCTGGTTAGCCTGCGCCAAACTGGCCAACGTGATGCGGTATTTCCGGGAAATTTGCCATAAGGTCTCCCCCCTCTGAACAACATGCGTTACAGCAAATGCTTGTCCAGCAAACAAAAATACTAAAACAACAGCCAGAATACAGATTACGTTCTTCTTCACACAATACACCCCTTCCATTTCCTCTTATTACATTGTTATGTTAACCGTCTCTAATTATAGTCAAAGAGAGCTTTATCCGCAAACCCGCAGACATCCCCTCTCATTGCGACTGTTAAAAAAGCTTAACATTATGTTAACTTCCCTTCATATTTTAGACTATTTGGAGTAGCTGGGAAATTGTGCTGAAAGAAATACGGCGGAAATTGGCTTTTGCCAACTTCCGCCGCTAGGCGTTAGCATATTCAGAAGTTTCATCATAAATTTCTCTGAACCTATTGCTTTCGCTTTTGAATGCTCTCAGTATCCGCGGGTCGAAGTGCTGGGGTTGCGTTCTGCCATCCCCAACCAGAATAATCCGGCAGGCATCATCATGGCTTAATGCCGGTTTATAAGGACGAGGACTGCGCAGTGCGTCATACTGATCAAGAATGTTAACAATCCGGCCTTCCAGAGGAATTTGTTCCCCTTTCAATCCGAAGGGGTACCCACTGCCATCCCAGCGCTCGTGGTGAGTTAAAGCAATCCGCCTGCTCATGGATAGTCGGGAAGATTCACCGATAATTTTTGCCCCAAAGATGGGATGTTTTTTAACAAGATTAAATTCGTCCGCCGATAACAGACCGGGTTTTTGCAAAATATCCGGATGAATATGAACCTTGCCCACGTCATGCATTTGAGCAGAGTACTCAATAATTCTACAGAACTTTTCCGGCAACTGTAATGTTTCCGCCATCACCCTGCTATATTTATTTAATCGGGACAAATGGGCGCCGGTTTCAGTATCATATGCTTCGGCCGTTCTGGCCAGGATGCCTATCAGGTAAAGAAACGCCCCTTCCACCTCAACCATCTGCCGGGCGACCGAGTTTATCAGGTTGGCTTCCACGGCCATATGGCGCAAAACATTAAGCTCCATCTCCGACACCGAGCCGCTATAATCCCAGGAAGAAACAATATAAGTACCGCTTTTCACAATAATTAAATCTTTCAAAGCAATTCCAGCCTGCCGCAGGGATTGATACCCCTCCAATTTCAAAGCATCCAGCTCAGCCGCAGGCCAGTAACTGACCCCCTGACTTGCTAACCGGCTCAAAAAATTGCGTACATCCTTATTTTGCATGCTTTGCTGGCGCTGCCCATTTCTGATCACCATAACATGCTGTTCCAACGTATCAAAATATAAAATTCCTCTAGGAATCACGGAAGCATTGCAAACAGGCGTTAAAATTTTTGCCGAGAGAATTTGCATGATTTCTCCCGTTCCTACAGTCGAGGAATCCAAATTCTTTATTGCCTGCTCTGCTGAATAAGTCAACTGAACCAGTTGTTCAGTGGCAGAACGAAAACGGTCTGACACCGCTTTGGCTTTTAGTAATGCCTGCACTCGAGCCAGCACCTCTTTGCCGGAGAAAGGCTTATTGATAAAATCGTCGGCACCGGCTTCGATCCCTTTGATCCTTTCTTCTTTATCTTGCAGTGCGGAAATAAAAATCACCGGAATATTTTCTGTCTTTACAGATGCTTTCATAGCTTGACACAGATGATAGCCGTCCATGGCCGGCATCATCACATCAAGCAGTGCAAGGTCAATTTCAGTTTGCGCCAGTATTTCCAAAGCTCCCTGGCCGCTTTGGGTCATGATCACGTTGTAGCCGCGGGGCTCTAGGTGAGCCTGTAACAATAACAGATTTCTCTCCTCGTCATCTACAACCAGAATCGATTTTCCTTTTGGCTGCATTGTCTCCCCCCCTGCCAGATTAATCGCCCACAATTTGACCGCTATGATTTGCCTGCTCCCAGATGCTAGGCTGCCCTACAGGAATAGTAAAATAGAAGGTCGTTCCTTCCCCTTCTTTGCTTTCCAGCCAAATACTTCCACCGTGCAGCTCTACCATATACTTAGACAATGCCAAACCAAGACCGGCTCCCTGTTGTTGCCTCCCCTGCGACGATGTTAATTGGGTAAATTCTTTAAACAAATTTTCCCGATCCGCTGGAGAAATACCGATCCCTGTATCAGCAATGGCAACCTGTAAGTATTCGCCCTGAACCGGCATTTTGCTGCCCGAATCGTTCCTTTTCTCTAAAACAACCGTTACCTTACCTCCGGATGGCGTGAATTTAAGCGCGTTCGTCAACAGATTGATCAATATTTGCTTGAACTTGAGAGGGTCAGCCAGAATGCAGCGCGGCAAAGAGTCAGACATACGCAACTCAATGGCAATTTGCTTTTTTTCCGCAGTCTCACTTACGATGGTCAGCGTTTGCCTGACTAGCGCGTCTGGTTCCAACAGTTCCAGCTCAACTTCCATTTTGCCGGCTTCAATTTTGGCCAAATCCAAGATACTGTTGCTTAAAGCCAACAAGTGATGCCCGCTGGCAGCGACGTTTCCGACGTACTCCCTTTGTTTTGCCGTTAATGGGTCGGTCAAGGAATCTAGCAGCACTTCGGAAAAACCTATAATCGAACTAAGCGGTGTGCGCAGTTCGTGACTAATCCTGGCAAGAAACCTCCCTTTAGCCAGATTGGCTTCCTCAAGATGAGCGAGAAGAAACTGGAGCTCACTCTGCTGGGCATGAAGTTCTTCCTTCTGCAGTTGTAACTCCTCGGTTTGCTGCTGCAATTCTTCGTTTTGTTGCAATAATTGCTGTTCCGCCTCTTTTAGCTGGCTAACATCTCTGGCAACACCTACTAAACCTACTACCTCGCCTTGTTCATTGACAACAGGAGTTTTTATGGTCATAGCAAGCAGCCGGCGTCCGTTTGCTCCGGTAACAATCTGATCATTAATCACAATCATTTTTCTTTCTTTAATTGCACGCTGATCTTCCTCCTGATCCCGGTTCGCCTCCCAGTCAGGAAATAGCTCTGCATCTGTCAGACCCAAAATATCATCCTGAGACTTATTTAGAAAATCAGTATAAGCTTTGTTCACCATCAGATATCTTCCCGCCAGATCCTTGTAAAAGATTAAATCAAGGACGGCATCCATCATCATCTGTCTTAAGTTACGCTGCTCTTCCAAAAGCGCTCTTGTCTTTTGCGCAGCAAGCACGTCTGCCACTTTGTCTAAAGCAGTTTCTAAAGAACGCAACACGTCTTCCGGCAAAGCCTCCTGATAAGCCAGTTCGATCACACCAAGCTCCACACCGTTTTTAAGCAGCGGGATAGCGACCACTTCCCCTGGGAAAACTTCTCCGTATCCGGAGACCAACTTTTGCCTGGCAGTACTTTCCGGCTGACGAGAGCGAACTGTAATTTTTTCAGCCAGCGCTACGCCGGGAACCCCTTCATTAAGGTGAAAGACCGGAGGCTCACCTTTCACCGCCTTTTTCGCAAAGGGGCGGAGCACACCATCGGAAAAAAGGTATAAAATCCCTCCCCAGGCTCCGCTGATATCTGTCAGAATAGCTAAAAGCCGCTTGGCAAATAGCTCATGGCTGCTCCATGGCTGATTCAGAAAGAGCAGAATTTCACGAAAGCCTTCCTCAAGAGCCGTTTTCCGCTTTAAGCGCTCATTTAAATTGCGCTCTTTTTCGATCATGGTGGATTGTCGATAGATAAGCAGAATGATAAATACTAAGATCAGCGCGCCGGCGAGGAGCAAGATATAGAGCATCCTAAGTACAGGAGCAAAGGCAGTCCTGGTTGGCTCTTGGGCAATCAAGCCTAGTTGCCCACCTCCGCTTCCCATCCATGAAGACAATCGTTCTTCATTATTAAAGGGATCAAGAAAAATACCGTATCCAGCAGCATCTCTTGCCAGCAAAAACTGCTGGACAGCCGGATCTGCGCGATAACTGATAATCCCGTCAATATTGCGGTGCGGGTGAAAAACAAGATGTCCGTGCTTGTCTACCGCGTAGATATAGCCGTCTCCCGGCGGGAAAAGCAAAGGTTCAAATAAATCAGTTAACTCCAATTGGATCACAGCCACACCCAAAACATTATTATCTTCCCTAAGCGGGACGGCAAGGGAAACGACATATCTTCTTGGTTCCGCAGCCCGCAAAAAAAATTCAGAAAGATACGGCTGCCAGTCCTTCGATACACCTTTGTACCAGTCACGCTGAGAAAAATCTGCTCCCGCAAGCAGAGGTTCTTCTGGGTAATCAGCCACAAGTATCCCCTCAGGCGTCGTGACAGAGACCCGGTTAATGATCTGCTTATTTCTCACAAAAAGATTCAGCCTCTCCCGCAACAGCGCTGCGTCGCCTGCTGCGACGGCGTAAAGCAGGGCAGGCTCTGAAAAGGTGTTCTGGGTGTAAATAATCAGCTCATCAACTGTGCGGTCAAGTTCGCCTGACACCGCTGAAAGCAAAGAGAGATTAGCCGAGACAATTCTTTCGCGTATCGCCCCGGCAAACAGGTAATAAATCCCCACACAAAAGGAACTAAAAATCAGCAAAAAAGGCAAAAACAGAGTAAAAAAAGTTCTTAGCAAAGCAGACCTTCTTTCCACAAGCATCAACTCCAAAGATAAAGTAGCCAGCTTTAGCCAATTATGTTAAATTTAAGCTAATACTGATTTCGACGAATTGTGGCGAAAGTCCTTTTTTGAACTTTGAATTTTGACGTTTATCGGCAACTCCTGCACAGCTAAAAGAAAAAAAGGGGTGTTTGTTTGCGAAAATATCGTATCTTGCTTTTACTCAGCATATGGCTCTTGCTGTCGGAGCTCGGGAACTTTTTTACAGTAATGCCGACAAAAGCAGATTCAGAAATGAATTCCGCGCAACGAGAGAAAATTCAGACTATTATTGAAGGAGTAAGCTTGCCGCCTAAGACGACACTGCTTGTCAGTATTCACGACTTTCAAACAGCGCAAAACTTTGCTTATAACGGCACGCAGCGGCTGCATCCCGCCAGCGTCATCAAAACATTTTATATGCTGGCATATCTTGAAGAAGTGAAAAAGGGCAATAGAAATTTGCACGATGTTCATATTTTCACTAACGAAGATAAATATGGCAGCCCCGGCTCAAGAATAGGTGGTTCCGGCAGATTACAGCAAGCAAAGCCGGGGACACCGTATACTTGGGAAGAATTGCTCGAACTGATGGTTAGCATCAGCGATAACGTGGCAACCAACCTGTTTATTGCTGATTTAGGGAAAGAGCAGCTAAATGAGCACGCTAAACGGTACGGATTGGTAGGCACCAGCATCGTCCGGAAAATTTCCCAGAAAATACCGGGTGATACGCATAGCACGGCAAACGATATGAATCAAGTATTAGTAGCCCTCTATTCACAGGAGCTTGTCTCTGAGGAAGGCTACCTGCTTGCTATTGACTTAATGAAAAGATCCACCAACAAGAACCGCATCGGCAAATACCCACCGGAGGGTACGGTCGTCGCCAACAAGGGCGGGACACTGACCTCTGTGGTGGGAGATTCGGCTTTAGTATTTTTTCCAAACAGAGAACCTATCGCTCTCACAATTTTCGTTGTCGGCAACGATGGTGCCAATGTAGCGCGCTCTCAGGGCGATGACACGATCGCCAAACTGGCAAAAGAAATTATGCAGTATTTTAAAGACAATTAACATGAATTCTTTATTAGTCGTCAATGCGGCAACGCAGTTCGTTCAGCACAGCTCTGACTTTGCTTTCGATCAAATCGCGCACCTGCCGAAATTCTGCCGGCACAAGACCCTTGGGATCCGGGATGCGCCAATCCTCTCGCCATTTAGCACGTACAGTCGGACAAGCATCGCCGCAACCCATTGTGGCCACAAAGTCGTATTCCAGTTCAGGAATCTCGGCAAGCGACTTAGAAACATGACTGCTCATCTCATACCCCAACTCCCGCATCATTTCCACAGCCTGCGGATTAACACTTCCCCCCGGGCGCGAACCGGCACTGTAAGCTTCTATTCCCGCTCCTCCATGCAAGCGGGCAAAAGCTTCAGCCATCTGACTGCGGTTCGAGTTCTCCACACAGACAAACAAGAGACGCTTTACAGAGCTATTCACCAGAACTTACCTCCTATAGAGGGCACTCGGCAGCAGCCTGGCTTCCGGGTACTGCAACAGAGCGGAACGCTAAGAGCCGCGCCAAGAAACGGGCCGAGCAGATATACCCAGATATGATCCAGTTGCTGCGAAAGCAGCGCCGGTGCCAACGACCTTGCCGGGTTCATTGATGCGCCCGAGACTGGTCCGGCAAACAAAGCCGACAACGCAATGACCGCGCCAATCGTTATGGCAACTGTAATTCCTTTTTCTTTGCCAGCCGCCGTGACACTGAGAATCACATAAACAAGTATTAAAGTCAGCAGTATTTCAAGGATAAGTGACTGAAAAGCAGTTCCAGCCGGGATCGTACTGCCAAGGGTGCGATGGGTGGGGAACAACGCAAAAAGAATAACGCTTGCCATTATCGCACCACAACATTGACTAATAACGTAAGGGACGACTGCCTGGCCAGAGAAACGACCCGCCAGATAAAAACCGAAAGTAACTGCAGGATTCAGATGCGCACCAGACACGTCGCCGACAGTGGCAATCATGGCGAAGACAATCAGTCCGAAAGTGAGCGCAACACCCAGGTGTGTAACGGCACCACCACTGAGCTCATTAATGATGATGGCACCTGTACCTGCAAACACCAAACAAAATGTGCCGAAGCCCTCAGCCAAAAGCTTTTTAGGTAAAGACACTTCCATTTTTTGCCTCCCCGTCCCTGCAATATTACCGCCTAGCCATACAAAGCTGCGCAGAAAATCTCAAAATCACTACTACTCTGGAAAATAGACCCCCTAATTCTCTTCCCTTGGAGGGGTGGTCGATATTAGCTTCTTCACCATAATTAATAATTGAGGCAACTCGTTCTGTACAACATTCCAAACAGTTTTGGTATTCACTCCCATGTAGTCATGAATCAGCACATCACGAAGACCTGCCATCTGTCTCCAAGGTATCTGCATATTTTTCTCTTTAAGCTTTACAGAAATTCTCTTGGTTGCTTCACCAATAATCTCTAGATTTCTATTGACTGCGTCCTGAACAAGTCTTGACTTCATAAACTCTTCTTCACCGGAAGAGGTATAGTTCTGTATCCATTCGATACATTCAATTATATTGAGAAGGTAAACTCGATCGTCTTTCATATTGGCTTTGCCTCCTGAAGAATCTTGTCTTTCAAAGCCCAATGAATAGAATCAACAGTTACTACATCTATCTGTCTCCCTAGGAATTCTTCAAGGTCATATTTCAATGAGATAATATCAAAGAGCGAACACTCATCACTACACTCCACCAATAAATCGATATCACTATCCGGATTATCTTCTTCTCTAAGGACGGAACCAAAGATTTTAACATTATAGGCTTTATTTTTCCTGGCAATACCAATAATTTGTTCCCGCTTAACTAATATCTCATCAATTATAGGCATATAACGTCGAGTAAACGCTCGACTTTCACCTCGCTTTTCAATGAAGTATTGAATGTGCACAAAGCCGAAATGGCGCACGACGCTGACAACTATTACCTTATTTAGACATAAGACAAAGCAGTTTACCCAACTGAATCCTTTTCAGTAAAGACTTTTATTTAAAATCATAATGTGTCCACATGCTAATTATTTTCACTACTTTTTGATTTTCTACAACCTCATAAACAAGCCTGTGTTTGAGATTGATTCTGCGTGAATACACGCCATGCAAATCGCCTTGCAGTTTTTCATACGGTGGCGGAGATTGAAATGGATTCTCGCGAATTAGCTCTATAAGCGCTTTCACTTTTTTATCAAGTTTTGCTGCCTTTAATTTTGGAATATCCTTGATTGTCTTTTTATCATAGACTATCGAGTACAAATTACCATTCCACCTCATTTTCAGGTATACACTCGGAAATGGGTGTTTTCATCCCCTCTATAATTCGCTCTTTCATCTTAGGAATCGAGCAAAGGTACACTGTTTCCATTAAACCGTTGTAATCTTCCTCGCTGATAATCACAGCATTGCCTTCTTTTGTACTAATATTAACTGGCTCATTATACTTAATTGTTTGCTCAAGCAATTTAAAAAGATTCTTCCTGAAATTGGTTATGTTTGTGTTAAACATTTTGGTCACCTCCTGTTAATGTACATTATAGCGCACATATGAGAATTATTCAACTATATCTCGCGCTATTGTGCATACAACAGAAACGCTGCTCCTGCCACAAGTACCACAAGGCCGACTAAGAGCAATATCGGCAGGCCGTAGATAAGCAGCGCACGGCCGGTTGTTACCTGGAATGTTTCGCGCACAGCGATTATCGCAAGCACCATCACCCAGGTTGAGAGGACGAAACTTCCCAGTCCATGGAGAATGCCGCCGGCGATGCCCGGCACAAAGCTAACCAGCGCCAAAGGAGCCATAAAAAATGAAGGTATATTGGCAAGAGCAAACAACGAAAGAAGGTTGGCGAAGCTGCCCCTGGCACCAAGCAGACGCGCCGCGCCAAAGCACACGCCTGCCTGGGTGAAAAGAATAAAAATAGCTAAAGGCATCAGCACTGCAAAGACTACTGCCGAGCCGCCTAGTTGCGCCGCCAATTCAGCATCAGCCAGCACAGTCCCTATGCTCACCACCAGCATCACCAACAAAAATACCGTTAGGGAAAGACGCAAGGACGGCTCTCTGTTCACTGCACGCATCCTCGCTACCGGACTGACGATAATACCCACCACAACTTCTGCCAGACTGCCTTTACGTACAAAATCATCTTTTGATTCTATATCCATCTTCTCTCGAACCTCGCTTTCATCTTCAGTATACCTTTCACGCCTGGCTCCGCCCGTATTACCATCTCGGGACGAGCTGGTTTTCAAGCTGTTGCTGCAAAATCAAACCGTCTTTCCCAAGCAGCGCCAGTGTTATGCGCTCTAAAATAGCGGCGGGGAATCCTCCCAATTCCTCCCACCAGGGCACAGGAGGCAAGATGATCTCCACTGGCTCGGGGTCAGCCACCCCGGCCAACGCAGCCGCCTGCTCGATGGCTGTTTCCAACCCCCCCAAGCTGTCAACCAGCCCTAAGACTTGGGCTTGAGATCCTGTAAAAACTTCCCCCGTTGCAATTTCCTCTACTCTTGCCGCATCAACTTCTCGCCCTTCCGCCACCGCCTGGATAAACTGATTATGCAAATCATCAAGAAAAACTTGCAAAATTTCCCGCCGCTCCGGATTAAGCCGTTCGGAAAAAATTCCCTTGTACTTTCCGGCAGTAAGTACCTCGGCGGTAATCCCCAACTTTTCATAGAGTTCTCCCAAATACATGTGGCTGAGAATAACGCCAATGCTGCCGGTGATCGTGCCCTCTTGGGCCACGATGTGATCAGCAAAAACAGAAATATATAGCCCCCCGGAAGTTGCCATGTCTGCCATCGACACCACTACCGGACGCGGAAAATTACTGATCAGGCTGCCAATTTCCTGCGAAGCGCCAACCGACCCACCCGGGCTGTTTACGCGCAGCACGACTGCAGAAATATTGCTGTCGTCTTCGGCAAGCTCTAAGAGCTTCCTGACCTTAGCAGGAGTAATGCTATCCGGCTGAAGGCTGCCGCCGACAGACTCTGCAATGGGACCGGTAAGAGTAATTATCCCAATGTTGCCTCCGGCCGCCTGCGGCCGGGCGAACACTACTGCCAACACCAATGAACCGATGACAAGTAAAGACAAGCAAAGGAATATCCAGCTAGTTTTATTCACACAAAACACATCCTCTCGTAAACTTAACCCGCTCTGATTTCGAGTTACAACTTATGCTTAACCTGACGGTGGTATTCCTGAATGGATTTAATCTGCAGCTTCTTCCGAACAAGCATCTCTATCGCCGTCACGACAGCCTCCGCCCCCGCCATGGTTGTCGTATAGGACACCCGGTGCTGCAGAGCGCTCCTCCTAATCGAGAAAGAGTCTTGCTGCGCTTGCGCGCCGGTAACGGTGTTGATCACAAAGTCTACTTCCCTGTTCTTAATCATGTCTACGATGTGAGGTCTACCTTCAGCGACTTTATTGATAGTATCCGCAGAAAGGCCTCTTTCTTGCAAGAATTTGGCCGTCCCTTTAGTAGCAATGATGCTGATGCCTAGGCGCACTAGCCTAGCGGCAATTTTTGCCGCCTGTTCCTTGTCTTTGTCCTTAACACTGATGAAGATCTTGCCGGAGGTAGGAATCCTGTTGTAGCTGGCCGCCTGCGCTTTGGCATAAGCTAAACCAAAATCCTCGTCTATCCCCATCACTTCCCCGGTCGACTTCATTTCCGGCCCGAGCATCACATCGACTCCCGGGAACTTATTGAAGGGAAAAACAGCTTCTTTAACTGCGACATGCGGTATTTCCACTTCTCCGTTCGCACCAAGCTCAGCCAAGCTGAGCCCCATAATTACCTTTGTTGCCAGTTTAGCAAAAGGTATCCCCGTCACCTTGCTGACAAAAGGAATCGTCCGAGAGGCGCGCGGATTAACCTCCAGAATGTAAACCGTGTCGTGCTTGACGGCGTATTGAACGTTCATCAGACCTAAGACACTAAGCTCCGGCGCGAGAGCCTTTGTCTGCGCCTTAATTTCCTCCACCACTGTGCGGCTCAACGAATGGGGGGGCAGCGAGCAAGCCGAATCACCGGAATGAATGCCGGCTTCTTCAATATGTTCCATAATCCCGGCAATCACCGTGTCAGTACCGTCCGAAATGGCGTCCACATCAACCTCAATAGCATCCTCTAGGTATTCGTCAATCAGAACCGGATGTTCCGGGGAAGCGGCAAGCGCCCGCCGCATGTAGTCACGCAGGCTTTCGTCGTCATAAACAATCTCCATCGCCCGCCCGCCGAGCACGTAAGAAGGCCGCACAATAACGGGGTAGCCCACGCTGCTGACGGCAGCAAGCGCTCCCTCAACCGAAGTAGCCGTAACGCTCTCCGGTTGCCGCAAGTTTAGCTTATGCAGCAGCTCTTTAAAACGCTTTCTGTCTTCTGCCAAGTCGATCGCGTCGTGAGATGTGCCAAGTATCTTAACACCTGCCTGCCAAAGCGGCAGAGCAAGTTTAAGCGGCGTCTGTCCGCCAAACTGTAAAATCACGCCTACCGGTTTTTCCAACTCAATAATGTTCAGCACGTCTTCTGCCGTAAGCGGCTCAAAATATAGTCTGTCGGCAGTATCGTAGTCCGTACTGACCGTCTCCGGATTGCAGTTAATCATGATTGTCTCGTAACCCAATTCTTGGCAAGCAAAGACGGCATGAACACAACAATAGTCAAACTCTATCCCCTGCCCGATACGGTTTGGTCCCGAGCCAAGGATCACAATCTTTGGACGCCCCGAATCAGACGCCTCACATTGTGCCAACGAAACCTGCCCCTCGGTGTGATAAACAGCTCTTTCGTAAGTTGAGTAGAAGTACGGCGTATAGGCCTTAAATTCTCCGGCACAAGTATCGACCATTTTATAGACAGGCAGGATGCCGTGTTGTTTGCGCCAACTACGCACCGTCCCCTCGGAGACACGCAGCAGCTCCCCTATTCTCCTGTCTGCCAAACCATTTTCTTTGGCTGTACGTAAAAGCTCTGGCGGCAGCGCAACCGCTTCCCCGTCTTTTTTTACTGCGTTGTTTTCGATTTCACTTTCCAATAGCACCAACTGTCTGACGTTGTAAAGGAACCAGGGATCAACGCTGCTAAGCTCACTAACTTCCTCGATAGACAGGCCACGTCTGAATGACTCCGCAATAGACCAGAACCTTTCGCTGCCAGGCACGCGCAGCGACTGGCGCAATTCGTTTAAATCGCCCTCTACACGTTCAAAACCATAGTTTCCTTTCTCTAAGCTCCTGATAGCTTTGCTAAGCGCCTCTTTAAAAGTCCGGCCTATTGACATTACCTCGCCCACCGACTTCATCTGTGTCATCAGCGTGGCATCGGCTTCAGGAAACTTCTCAAAGGCAAAACGAGGAAACTTCACGACTACATAGTCGATTGCAGGCTCAAAGCAAGCAGGTGTTTCCCGGGTGATGTCGTTTGGTATCTCGTCTAAAGTCAGCCCCACAGCCAGCTTTGCAGCTATTTTAGCGATCGGGAACCCTGTCGCCTTGGAGGCCAGCGCCGAACTTCTGGACACCCGCGGATTCATTTCAATCACTACCGTCCGGCCGTTAGCCGGATTGGTGGCAAACTGGATATTGGAGCCCCCGGTATCAACGCCGATTTCCCGCATGATGGCTATTGAAGCGTCCCTTAACTGCTGGTATTCCTTCTGCGTCAATGTCTGGATCGGCGCCACGGTAATGCTGTCGCCGGTGTGAATCCCCATGCCATCAAAATTTTCAATGGAACAGATGACGACGACGTTGTCTTTCTTGTCGCGCATCATCTCCATTTCAAATTCCTTCCAACCAATTACAGACTCTTCCACCAGTACTTGGTGAGTCATGCTCAGCTCGAGGGCACTCTCCAGAATAGTTTTAAATTCCTCAATATTGTAGGCAATGCCGCTGCCTGTCCCACCCAAAGTAAAAGCCGGGCGCAAAATGGCCGGGAAACCAATCTCTCTAATAATCTCCAGCCCTTCGGTCAGCGAATTCACGGCAACACTCAGCGGTACTTCCAGGCCGATCGTGCGCATGGCTTCCTTGAATAGTTCCCTGTCTTCCGCCTTTTTGATTGAATCAAGTCGTGCGCCGATCAATTCAACACTATACTTGTCCAAGATTCCTTTTTCAGCAAGTTCCACCGCCAAGTTCAGGCCCGTCTGCCCGCCGATGTTAGGCAGCAGGGCATCAGGCCTTTCCCGTTCAATAATCAGCTCAATAACCTCAGCGTTCAATGGCTCGATATAAACGGCATCAGCCATTTCCGGGTCGGTCATGATCGTGGCCGGGTTAGAGTTAACAAGCACTACCTGATAACCTTCCTCGCGCAGCGCCTTGCAGGCTTGTGTGCCGGAATAATCAAATTCGCACGCCTGACCGATTACAATCGGTCCTGACCCAATCACAAGTATCTTTTTGATGTCTGTCCTTTTCGGCATCACGCACCACCCTCAATCATTTCTCTGAACTTACGGAAAACATGGAGCGCGTCATTTGGTCCCGGTCCGGCTTCCGGATGATGCTGGACTGAAAAAACGGGCAACTCAACGTGACGCATCCCTTCTTCCGTCCCGTCATACAAGTTTTTGTGTGTTAGGCGTACCTGACCGTGCAAACTGCCTAGCTTGACACAGTAGTTATGGTTCTGTGCCGTAATTTCCACCAGGCCTGTCTCCATGTCCATGACCGGATGGTTCCCGCCGTGATGGCCGAATTTTAACTTGTATGTCTGACCGCCCATGGCAAGCCCCAAGATTTGGTGGCCGAGACAGATCCCAAGCAGCGGCTTCTTGCCCAACAACTTCCTTGCGTTCTCGACAGCATAATTCACCGTTGCCGGGTCCCCTGGGCCATTACTCAACAGCACACCATCACAATCCATCCCAATCACTTCTTCAGCAGGCGTATGAGCGGGGACTACAGTCACCGCAAAGCCTTCCGCCACCAGATTGCGCAGAATGCTGTATTTTACTCCGAAGTCATAAACGACCACTTTGAGCAGATTTTTCTCCTTCACCGTCGATCTGCACCACGGCTGGCAGTCCTGCTGCCACTGATACGGCTTGGCAGTAGATACCTGCTCCACCAAATCAACAGCCGCTATGCCCGGGTGTGAGCGCACCTTCTCCAACAGACGCGGAAGATGGAAATCTACAGTAGAAATTATCCCCATCTGGGAGCCTTGATTACGTAAATGTACCGTCAGCGCCCGGGTGTCTAGCCGTTCAATGCCGACAGTACCGTGATGCTTCAGATAATCGCCCAGCGACTTGCCTCCCACACCGCCTGTGCCAGCCCGCCAGTTACTTGGGAAATCCAGATATTCCTTGACCACAAACCCTTCCGCTTTGACAGAGCCGGCAGACTCCGCATCCTCGCCATTAACGCCGTAATTACCGATTTGTGGATAAGTCATCGACACAATCTGTCCTTTGTAAGACGGATCCGTTAGAATCTCTTGATAACCGGACATCGAGGTGTTAAAAACAACTTCTCCGATCGCTTCACCTGCCGCGCCGAAATTTGTTCCCTCAAAAACCGTCCCGTCAGTCAAAACCAGCAGCGCCTTTTTCATTTTGTCCTCCTCTCTAACAAGCTTCACACTTAAAAAAGTCTAATATTAGTTTCCTGTAAAATAAAAAAACTAACCAAGCAGTTAATTCCGCTTCGCTAGCCCGTCAAAAAAATTATCCCCAACAATCAAAGCCTCCTTTTTAGTCTCACGGGACTAAGTTAAA
>JAGXTN010000151.1 GCA_018333455.1 Dethiobacter sp.
CGTACATGTCGGACCAATGTATAGTCTACCGGGACATTTGCTGAGGAGGCTGCCTTACTGTAACGTACAGCTAGGCGAGCAGCTTCCAGCAGAGTAGATTCCGGCGGGTCTGCGCTTTTAATGATCACATGGGCACCGGGGAGGTCTTTTGCATGGAGCCAAGTATCGTGAGGGGAAGCATCGCGTAAAGTCAGTCTGTCATTTTGTCGGTTGTTTTTGCCGATATAAATGGTTATGCCGTCTGCGGAAATTAATTGCAGCGGAATGGAAACGGTAGCAACAACTTTTTTCTTTGTTTTGCGTTCACGGATTAAGCCGCTCTGTTCCATCTCTTCGCGTATTTCACTAAGATCTTCCAGAGTAGCGTGTTTTAGCGCAGATAGCAGAGATTCCAAATAGATTAGCTCTTCAACCGTTTCACTGAGGCGGAGCGAAAGAATTTTTTCGCCGTCTTTGAGTTTGCGGTATTTTTTAAAATAGCGATGGATGTTGCCTTGGGGAGAGAGTGCGGGGTTTAAGGGGATCCGGATTTCTGCTTGCATTGTACTGTAATAATCTGGAACAGAAGCTTCTTTTGCGCCAGAGTGGAGGAGGTGTATGCTGGCAGTTAGCATTTCTCCCCAAACCCGGTAGCGGTCAGCCTCTGCCATTTCTGAGAGGTCTCTCTCCTGGAGCTGTTGTTTTTTTTCAGTCCGGGAGATGGCGCTGCTAACTGTCTGCAAGAGCTGTTGTTTTAGTTCTGTTTCCCGCCGCTTGCCTAGTTGTCTGTCAAAGAACAGATCTAATCCTTGATTTACCGACGGATATGAAGTGATGAATTCCGGAGGAAGACTGGTAATGAAGACTGGGGAAAAGAATGGTCGGCTGCCTGGTGATTGGGCAAGACAAGGAGTAAAATTGCCTCGTGTAATTATTTCCGCCAGCTTAAGCAGTTCCATAGTTAGAGATCTGTTAATTTCAAGGGGATGGGCATTATCACCGTCAGAAGCACGATAAGTGATTTCCCTGGCTAAATCCGGACCTAGGCCCATTATCGCAGAAACGAGAATTTTTTCCACCGGTTGTTCCAGCAGTTCTGTCAGCTTTTCAGCCAAACGCTCCTCAGTTAGTGTGAAAAGATCTAATTTGTTCTGAATAGGAGGGAGGATGTACAGTTCACCTGGCCGGACAGCGCGGTGGCGGCTCATCTCTTCAGTGACAATTTTTATGGAACCGAGAATATAAGTGCCTGCATCACGAGGCATGGTGAGAATGATATTAGAATGTTTGCCCATAACTTCGCATTGGAGTGTTTTTTTTATTTCATTGCCAAAATCGTCATAGCCGCCAAAGTGCAGTGAAAGGATGCGTTCAAGCCCGGTTTGTTCAACAGAAAGAAAGCGAGCGCCGATTAGGTGCTTGCGCAGGAGCATGCAAAAGGCGGGAGGGGCGGGAGGATTTTCCGGTTTAGATTCAGTAAGGTGGATGCGCGGCAAAGCTGAATCGGCAGAGCAAAGCAATTGGAACGATTTGTGGCGGCTGCGCAAATGCAGGATAATTTCCAGGGGTCGTGGCTGGACAATTTTCTCAACTTTGGCTCCCGGTAGTTCTTTTGCTAGTTCTTGGCAGACTGCTGCTAGGGTAATTCCGTCAACAGACATTTGCTTCACCTCCAATTACTGCGTCATTAGTATATCAGCAGTAGCAGCCTATGACAACCAATCGATATTCCATGGTTTGGATTCGCAAGAGAGAAGTGCTTTTTTGTTTGGGGGTGCAATATATATGGCGTAAAGGAAAATAGTACCCAAATGAGGTGAAGCAATGAGCCAGCTACCATGGTCCGGAATGACATTCCAAAATACTTTGCAGTATTTTCAGGTGAAAGCGGAACAGGGATTGTCTCGTGATGAGGCGGCGGACAAACTGCATAAAAACGGCCCTAATCTCTTGTCAGAAAAACAAAAGACTTCCTCAATACTTCTTTTTTGCTATCAGTTCCGAGATTTCATGGTCTTAGTGCTGCTGGGAGCCACATTGCTCTCCGGACTTCTAGGGGAATATACCGATGCGCTCGTGATAATCGGCATTGTGATAGTTAATGCAGTCTTAGGCTTTATGCAGGAATACAGGGCTGAGAAGTCTCTGGAAGCACTAAGGGAACTAACGGCACCCATGGCTCGCGTAGTTCGAGACGGTGTCCGCCTTGAGCTACCGGCAGAAAAACTGGTGCCAGGTGACATTGTCTTAATTGAAGCAGGAGACCGTATCCCAGCAGATATCAGGTTAGGAGAAGTGCGCCAGCTATCAGTCAATGAGGCTTCTCTTACCGGTGAGTCGGAGCCGATAAACAAACAGGTGGAAGTGCCCGGCTGTTTGGGCAGTTCGCTGGGGGATCGTGTTAATATGGTGTTTATGGGAACAATGGCAGTGGGCGGCCGGGCCAGCGGGATAGTAGTTGCCACCGGCATGCAGACTGAAATGGGCTTAGTTGCACATTTGATTCAGGAAGCGGGGGAAGAAGCTACTCCGCTGCAAAAGCGCCTTGAGCAAATGGGGCGATTGCTAGTGGCCGGCTGTCTGCTGATCTGCGGTCTGGTGGTGGCAATGGGCTTGGCTCAGGGATTACCAGCTTACAAAATGTTTATGGCGGGAGTTTCTTTAGCAGTGGCAGCCATCCCTGAAGGGTTGCCCGCAGTAGTGACAATTGCGTTGGCCGTCGGGGTCCAGCGCATGGTGCGTAAGAATGCCATTGTGCGTCGTTTGCCGGCGGTAGAGACTCTGGGATGCGCCACAGTGATTTGTGCTGATAAAACAGGCACAATGACTCAAAACAAGATGAATGTGCGGGAGGTTTGGGCGGGTGGGCACCAGTACCAGGTCGAGGGAGAGGGCTATCTTCCCCAAGGGCGGTTTTTAGCCGGAGGACAGCCGGTAAAAGCAAATTCGGAACCGGGGTTAATGCTTGCCTTGACTGCGGCTGTTTTATGTAATAACGCCCAACTGCGCAAAGGCAATCTGGAGGTGAAGGCAATCTGGCGTGGCGGCAGCAGAGCAGAGTGGGGCATCCATGGCGACCCTACCGAAGGGGCCTTGCTGGTAGCCGGCGCTCGAGCCGGGGTTTGGCTTGAAGATTTGGAGAGGCAAAGCCGGCGCGTAGGGGAGATACCGTTTGATGGTCTGCGCAAACGGATGTCAGTAATTTACAGTAGCCCAAAAGGCAACCTGCTTTATGTTAAAGGTGCTCCGGAAATAATAATGTCTCTATGCAGTAAAATATTTTACAATGGCCAGGTGGTAGATTTTTCTGCTGCTCTGCGTAAAGATGTGTTTGACAAAACTGAAGTTATGGCCGGTATGGCGTTGCGAAACTTGGCAGTAGCTTATAAAATGATTGCGCCGGGGCAGCAAATCTCTGAGGATTTGGAAGAGAATTTAGTCTTTGCCGGTTTGTTCGGGATGATGGATCCGCCGCGACCTGAGGTGATGTCTGCGATCTTGAAGTGTCGTAAGGCCGGCATTAAAACTGTGATGATTACCGGAGATCATAAGACGACAGCTTTGGCCATTGCCAGGATGTTGCGTTTGCTGCCATTGGACGGACGTGTTATGACCGGCGGTGAATTAGACGAAACTAGTGACTTGCAATTGGAGAAAGCAGTGGAAAATACATATGTTTATGCTCGTGTTACGCCAGAGCACAAGCTGCGCATTGTACGGGCCCTGAAGCGTCGCGGCCATGTGGTGGCCATGACGGGGGACGGAGTAAACGATGCGCCGGCAGTGAAAGAGGCGGATATCGGTATCGCCATGGGTAAAACCGGTACAGATGTAACTAGGGAAGCGGCTTCCATGGTCCTGGCTGATGATAATTTTAACACCATTGTTGCGGCGGTGGAAGAGGGTCGCAGTATTAACGACAATATTAGGAAATTTATCCGTTTTTTGTTGGCGTGCAATACAGGGGAAATTTTAACGATGTTTATCGCTATGCTGGCGGGGCTTCCTTTGCCGCTTAGGGCTATTCAGATTCTTTGGATTAACTTGGTGACTGATGGTTTGCCAGCCATGGCTCTAGGGGTGGAGCCCACAGAAAAAGGAGTTATGGATCGCCCGCCCCGTCATCCGCAAGAAGGGATTTTTGCCCGCGGACTTTGGCAAAAGATCTTGGGGCGCGGTAGCCTAATCGGCATAACTACCGTACTAGTCTTTGCCTGGGCGCTAGAGCAAGGGATGGAAGTAGATACAGCGAGGACGATGACGTTTGCCACGCTGATTGTGGCACAGCTTTTATACGTTTTTTCCTGTCGCCGCGAGAATAGCACCCTTTCCTTGACAGGTTTTTTCAGCAATGGCTGGCTGTTGGCAGCCGTTTTCTCATCATTTGCGCTGCTGCTGGTCGTTATCTATCACCCGCCGCTGGCTTCCGTATTTGCCACCGTTCCCCTGTCACTGGAGCAATGGGGCGTGATTATTTTTGCTGCTTCGCTGCCAACGGTGATTAATTTGATTTTGCTAGTAGGGAAAACACTAATTCTGCCGCGATTGGTGGTATTTAAAAGTGAGTAGACACCCATGCCGCCTGCGGCACCAGCGGAAGGATGAAAACAGCCTCCTGTCGAATGTTCTTTTTGCGGCTGGCGACGAGGTCGTATTTACTTGGTACTTCGAGTCCGATGAGTAGACGGA
>JAGXTN010000005.1 GCA_018333455.1 Dethiobacter sp.
GAATTTCCCATTTTGGCTAAAGGTTCGCAGCATTTGTTGGCTGAAAATATGGTGGTTGCTGTGGAGCCGAAATTTACGTTCCCTGATAAGGGAGTAGTAGGGATTGAAAATACTTGGCAGGTATTAAAAGAGGGGCCAAGAAAAATCTGCATTACTGCCGATACGCATGTAGTGCTTTAATTGCCAAAAGCGGAACGTCTGACGTTCCGCTTTTGGCTTAGCAATCGTTATTTTTTTTTGCTTTCATCCCGGGCACACTTCTTTTTATTGGCATCATTAAAAGGTTCATTAGCGAATTCCACATTGTCTGTAACTTTGCTGATGTTACAGTTTTGCGCAAGCTTACTGTTTTTGTTCTTCAGCTCTTGTTTATTCTTTTTGTCTTTTTCCACGCAGTTTTCACCACCTTTTTTTCTGAACTGACTATAGTGTGTGCACTTGCAACGCCATTCATGCTGGAATAAAGCTAAGTTTTTGCCCGAAAATAGCGTTGCTTGCCAAGAATTACTTTTCTGTTATTCTGTTATAATAAATCATTATAGCTGCCGACCGTCAGCTAGCCAAAAGCCAAGGCTAAGATCGGCTTTGAAGAGAAAAACGAAGCATTTAACCAGATCTTGCAGGAATTAGCAAAGATAAAAAGAATGGTAAAAGTGATGCCGTTATACGCTGAATGCGGAGCGCTTAAAAATAATGCAACAGGGAGGAAAAAAGAGCATGAAGCTGACATTTTGTGGCGGCGCCAGAACGGTGACTGGCTCCTCTATTCTGCTAGAAGCCGCGGGAAAGAAAATTTTGCTTGATTGCGGTCTGTTTCAGGGAGGAAGGCGGCTGCGTGCCAGAAACTTTAGTGAATATGTGTATAATCCGGCGGAGATTGATTTTATTATTCTCTCCCATGCCCATATTGATCATTCGGGACTGCTGCCGCGACTGGTGAAAGATGGTTTCCGCGGCCAGGTGTTGGCTACCTTGGCTACGGCAGACTTGAGCAAAATAATGTTGCCGGATAGCGCTCATATCCATGTTATTGAGGCAGAGTGGCTCAATAAGAAAAACAGAAGAGCCGGCCGGCCTGAGGTTGAGCCTCTCTACACTGTGGAAGACGCGGAAGAGGCGTTGAAATACTTTACTGCTATTGACTATTATGAGCCGTTTCGCCTCTCAGAGGAAATCGTGATCAAGTTTTTTGACGCAGGGCATATTCTCGGCTCCGCCATTACAGAAATTGCGATCACTGAAAACGGCACTCAGGTAAAACTGGTATTTTCCGGCGACCTGGGCAAATCTAAACAACCTATTATTCGGGATCCTGATGTGATTGAGGAAGCCGATTATTTGATTATTGAGGGGACGTATGGCACCCGGGAGCATGAGGCAGAAGAGCAAAAGTTAGAAATCTTGCAAAATGTGATTAATGAGACTGTCTCTCGTCAGGGGAATATTGTCATTCCTTCTTTTGCAGTGGGACGTACTCAGGAAATGCTCTATTTTCTTAGCAAGCTGATGAGTGCAAATAAAATTCCCAATCTTCCTATTTATATTGACAGCCCGCTGGCCATTTCCGCTACGAAAATTTTCTCTCGGCATCCGGAGTGTTTCGATCTGGGCATGCGGCAGCTTCTGCTTAGAGGGCAGGACCCCTTTCATTTTCCGGAAGCTATTTTTACTCAGACTGCAGAGGAATCGCAGCGGATTAACCGTCAGCCCGGCGGGGCGATGATCATTTCTGCCAGCGGAATGGCAGAAGCAGGGCGGATTAAGCATCACTTGAGGCACAACCTTTGGCGGAAGGAATCTACCGTTCTTTTTGTAGGTTACCAAGCGGAAGGGACGCTGGGACGACGAATTCGGGATGGTGCAAAGAAAGTACGGATCTTCGGTGAGGAAATTATGGTGCGAGCGCGTGTCATCGCAATTGACGGTTTTTCCGCCCATGCTGACCGGACAGAGCTGCTATCTTGGCTGAATAAATTTCAGAAAAAGCCTAAACAGGTTATCTTATTTCATGGGGAGGAAGAGGTGTTAACGGCGTTTTCGGCTGAAATCGAATCTTCCTACGGACTATCTACCTACATTCCTCAGTATCTGGAAACTTTGGAGTTGCAGCCGGGTATTGTGGAGCTAAAAACAACAGCGTCGGCGCTGGTTCGTCTGAAGGCTCGCGAAATGATGCAGGAATGGCAAGCGCTTGCCAATGAGTTTACCGAGCGCCTGGAGTTGGCACTTTTGGATGAAGAGGATGAGGAAGGTCTGCTGGAATTAGAAAAAGATCTTAATGCAGTAAAGAACTGCATTACCGAAAATTTTTAATTGGGGGGACTAGAATGAGCCAGGAGTGGGATGTGCAGTCAATCCTGCCGCACCGTTACCCGTTTTTGTTGGTAGACAGGATCTTGGAAGTCGTACCGGGCGAACGGGTCAAAGGAATCAAGAATGTGACAATCAATGAACCTTTTTTCCAGGGGCATTTTCCCGGGTATCCGGTTATGCCGGGAGTGTTAATTGTGGAGGCAATGGCTCAAGTCGGTGCTTTTGCTATCCTCGGTTTGGAAAGCAACAAAGGGAAGATGGTACTCTTTACCGGCATCGACAATTTGCGTTTTAAAAAACAGGTGTTTCCCGGGGATACACTGATCCTCGAGATGGTGATCACAAAAATCCGCGGCTCCATTGGCAAAGGATATAGTACAGCAACAGTAGATGGAAAAGTTGCGGTTGCCGGGGAATTAATGTTTGCCATGGTGGAAAAAAATTCGCCGGATAAAGAGATACCGGAAAAAACTATTTGACAACCCTATCCATATCCATTATTATTTAAGCTGTGATTGTCGAACTGAATACTCTTATCAAGAGCGGTGGAGGGACTGGCCCGATGAAACCCGGCAACCGGACGTAGCGCGTCAACGGTGCTAATTCCAGCAGGAGTCATATCCTGGTAGATAGGAGAGGTTGCTTGCTAAAAGAACCTCTTGCATCCAAAGAGGTTTTTTTGTTGCAAATTGCGTAAACTAACCCAAGGAGGAGATTAGATGGGCAAAGACTTTCTCTTTACTTCTGAGTCGGTAACGGAGGGGCACCCCGATAAAGTATCGGATCAGATTTCCGACGCTATTTTGGATGCCATTTTGGAGAGGGATCTGCAGGCAAGGGTAGCTGCAGAGACGGCTGTAACCACCGGGTTAGTGCTGGTAGCCGGTGAAATCACCACATCGTGTTATGTTGACATTCCAAAAATTGTGCGTAACACTGTGAAGGAAATTGGTTATACGAGAGCCAAATTTGGTTTTGACGGTGATACTTGCGCGGTCCTGGTCTCGATTGATGAACAGTCTCCCGATATTGCTATGGGGGTAAACCGCTGCCTTGAAGCTAAGGCGGGGGAATACAGCGAAGAAGAAATGGAAGCCATCGGGGCCGGTGACCAAGGAATGATGTTCGGTTTTGCTTGTAATGAAACGCCGGAACTGATGCCGCTACCTATTGCCATGGCGCACAAGTTGGCAAGGCGGTTGGCGGAAGTCCGCAAGAATAAAACTCTACCCTATCTGCGGCCTGACGGCAAGACGCAGGTAACGGTAAAGTATGTGAACGGCAAACCGGTAGGGATTAGTACTATTGTAGTTTCTGCGCAGCATCATGAGGATGTGGATTTGGAACAGATCAAAAACGATGTGATTGAGCATGTAGTCACCGGAATTGTCCCCGCTCAGTATTTAAGCAGCGAAACGCGCTATTTTGTTAATCCCACAGGCCGTTTTGTGGTAGGCGGCCCACAAGGAGACGCCGGCCTGACAGGTCGGAAAATTATTGTGGATACCTACGGTGGCTATGCCCGCCATGGCGGTGGCGCCTTTTCCGGCAAAGATCCGACAAAAGTGGATCGTTCTGCTGCTTATGCTGCTCGCTATGTGGCCAAGAATTTAGTGGCAGCCGGTTTGGCAGACAAGTGTGAGGTCCAGCTGGCTTACGCTATCGGCGTAGCCCGGCCCCTTTCACTGATGGTAGAGACGTTTGGAACCGCTAAAATTGCGGAAGAAAAAATCGTAGCCCTTGTTAATAAGCATTTTGACCTGCGTCCTGCCGCCATTATCCAAACATTGGGGCTGCGTCTCCCTATTTACAAGCAGATTGCAGCCTATGGTCACTTTGGCAGGGAGGACCTGGGTTTATCGTGGGAGAGAACTGATAAGGCGGAGCTGCTCAAAGACGAAGCCGGTCTATAAGCTGCTGAACTGCTAATAAAAGAGCCAGAGTGATGTAAGCCGTCACCCTGGTTTTTTTTGTTTTATATAGGAACTTTAGCTGCTTGAAGCTGCTTAAAACTTAATTTTTGGTGTCCGCTCCCCAGTCTAAGCAGCTCAAAGCTGGAAACTCCGGCTTTGCCTTGGACAAAAGCTATATTCTATACTGAGAATTGCAGAAGGGGGGTGTAAAGATGGCTATTATTCTTGAAAAAAACTTCACTCGTTGTCAGGTTAGTTTGCAAGACGGTGTGGATGAACAAGGAAATCCACTGCTTGTCAGCCGGTTATTCGGGAGAATTCATCCTGACACTACGCATCAGGATTTGTATGATGTGGTGCAAAGTATCATGGGTTTGCAAGAACTGCCTGTTCGTACGATCCGCCGTTTGGATGACGGAGAACTGGTGGTGGTGTAGATTGATTGGCAAAAATTTTTTGTGGGAGGTGAGAATTTATGGAAACCACGCTGCAGTTAGTATTTCTCAATCAGGAAGGCTCCTTCTTCACAGTCAGCCTGGCCAATCCCAGGGGCAACTTGACAGGGGGAGATGTTACGGCGGTGATGGATTTGATTTTGGCTAAAAATATCTTCCGCAGCGCGGGGGGTGTTTTGACGGCAAAAGTCAGGGCGCGCCTTGTATCGCGGGATACGGTGGACCTTGTGACATTCGCCTAAGCAGCGGGAGGCATAGCCTCCCGTACATACTGACACGGGCGGACTTGCAACCCGCCCCTACGGGCTGGCACACATTGGCGGAACTTCGCTCAGTATATATTGGCACGGGCGGATTTGCAAGCAGCCCCCACACACGAACGAATGTTTGTCCTTTGTAGGCAGGAGATAATTGTTTTGTGTGGAATATTTCTAGGCGGAGGGGAAAGTATGGACTGTCTGGAAGGAACCCTGGAGCGGATTACATATTATAACGAGGAAACACTTTTTCTTGTAGCGCGCTTGTGCTGTGAGCATAATGTCGTCAATACTATTATTGGCAATATGCCGCGTTTTGCTGTGGGCGAGCGGTTAATTGTGCAAGGGGAATGGTTTCAGCACAAAGATTTTGGCCGCCAGTTTAAAGTGGAAAAGTATGAGGTAATCAGGCCTCAGAACGAAAAGGGTATCCGTAAATTTTTGGCCTCCGGGCTGCTTAAGGGCGTAGGCCCCTCGACTGCAGCGAAAATTGTAGATTATTTCGGCCTTGATGCTTTAAACGTAATTGAAAAAGAGCCGGAGCGGCTTTGCGAAATAGCCGGAATTGGCGATAAGAAAGCGGCCAAGATAAGCGAAAGCCTGGCGGAACGCCAGGAAGTGATGAGGGTGATGACTTTTTTGCAGGGATATGGTGTGAGCACAGGTTATGCAACCCGGATTTACCGTAAGTATGGAGATGACACGGTGGCCAAAGTAAGTGAAAATCCTTACCGCTTGGCGGAAGATGTCTTTGGAGTCGGCTTTAAGACGGCTGATAAAATTTCGCTGGAGATGGGGCTGGCTCACGACTCTCCCCACCGTATCCGGGCTGCACTGCTCTTTTTACTCAGAGAAGCGCAGGATGAAGGGCATGTTTTCTTACCTGCGGAGCTGTTGCTTCAGAAGACCGGGCAACTGCTTTTGAGCGAAGCGCATAGTCTGCCGGAGGAGGCGGTGCAAAAACAGCTGGAGCGCTTGGTGCGGGAGGGAGATTTAATTCAGGAGTTGCCTGAAGAAGGGGCGGCAGTTTATCAGCCTGCCCTTTGGCAGGCAGAGCGTTATACGGCAACCAAGCTTTTAGCTTTGGCAAGTCAACAGTTATCGCTCCGGCCCCATAACTTATCCCAGCAGGAAACAGGACAGATTAAGCTGGCTGCTGCTCAGCAGGAAGCCGTCCGTATGGCACTGTCAACAGGCTTATTGGTCATAACCGGGGGGCCGGGCACCGGGAAAACGACTACAATCCGCTCATTGCTAGCGCTTTTTCAGCAGCATGGCCTTGAAGTGATGCTGGCAGCGCCGACAGGCAGAGCGGCTAAACGCATGACGGAAGCCAGTGGCGTGGAGGCCAAAACAATCCATCGTTTATTGGAATACGCACAGGGTGAAGGGGAGGGGTTCACCTTTCAGCGCAACGAGGATAGGCCATTAAAAGCGCACGTGGTAATTGTGGATGAAGTTTCTATGGTTGATCTGTCATTGTTTTGTGCTTTGCTTAAAGCCATTCCGCCAAGTTGCAAGCTGATTTTGGTGGGCGACATGGACCAACTTCCCTCGGTAGGTCCCGGCAATGTGCTGCGCGATATTATCGCCTCCGCTGCGGTGCCGGTAGTAAAGCTTGATACTGTTTTTCGTCAGTCCGGGGAAAGTGCCATTATTGCCAACGCACACCTAGTAAACAGCGGGCAAATGCCGGATTTAAGCGGTCAAGCCAAAGATTTTTTCTTTATTAATGAAAGCGAACCGGAGAAAATTCTGGAGACTATCTTGGCGCTGTGCAGTCATCGGTTGCCTAGTTATAAAAACAATGATGCGATTGCCGATATACAGGTGCTCTCCCCTATGCGGCGTAATCTGCTGGGAGTGGATAATTTGAATATCCGCCTGCAGGCGGAGCTCAATCAGCCGCACCCCGCTAAAACAGAATTGCGGGGCAGAGGCGTTACTTTTCGCTTAGGTGATAAAGTGATGCAAATCCGGAATAATTACCAGAAAGAAGTATTTAACGGGGACATGGGACGCATCAGCTATATCAATCAAGATGACGGTGAGTTAACTGTCCGCTATCCAGATATAGGCGGAGCGAGAGAGGTTACTTATGACCAAACAGAGTTAGATGAGCTTTCATTGTCTTACGCAGTTTCTGTGCATAAAAGCCAAGGCAGCGAATATCCTGTCGTTATTTTGCCGGTGGTAACTCAGCATTATATTTTGTTGCAGCGGAATTTGCTGTATACAGCCATTACCAGAGCAAAAGAACTGGTTGTGCTCATCGGCACAAAAAAAGCCCTGGCAATCGCAGTTCGTAACAACAAGGTTGAAGCCCGCTATACAAGGCTTGCTGCCAGGCTGGCTGAAAAAGGATAGTCCGGGGGTCAAATAATGAACCTATTTAAAGCGTTGTTGGATTTGCTCTTTCCGCCCAGTTGCGTGTTTTGCACAGGCAGAGTGGGGGAGGGAACTACGGCACTGCTGATTTGCAGTCTGTGCCTTGCTCAAGTCCCAGTTCCTGAAGCCTGTTGCTTTAAGTGCGCACAGCCTCTTGCGGCGGGGCAGGAGGGTTGTCCGCAGTGCAGCGGGCTGTCATTTGCTTTTAAAAGTGCTTGCACAGTCCAAGCATACAGGGGGGCAGTCAAGAGAGCCATTCACAACTATAAATATCATGGACGAAAAGAAATGGCGAAAACGCTGGGCGGACTGATGGCGCAGCAAATCAGGCGGAGTGGCTGGCCGAAAATGGAGGCGATTGTGCCGGTGCCGCTGCACCGCAGTAGGCTGTCGGAGCGGGGCTATGACCAAGCGTTACTACTCGCGCAGGTGGTAGCCGCCGAATTGCGCTTGCCGCTAAAAAAAGCTCTGCAGAGGAAAAGCGCGACGCCCAGCCAGACAAAGCTGGTTGCCAGAGAGCGTTGGGAGAATGTGTCGCAGGCTTTTGAGCTTGTGGCAGGAGTGCCTTTGCCGGCGCGCGTGCTCTTGGTTGATGACTTGCTGACCACAGGCGCCACAGCCCATTTTGCGGCACAGGCGCTGCTAGACGGTGGCGCCAAAGAAGTTTATCTGGCGGTAGTCGGCCGGTAGTCAATTTATTTTTTTGTTAATCTTTCCGGGGCAGGATTTTGCTGCGCCTAGGGCAAATACTAATTAAAAGCTGGAAGGAGTTGAGGCAATGAAATTGACGATACGCGGCAAGAATATTGAAATAACTGACGCATTGAGAGAATATGTGCAAAAACGGATTGGCAAGATAGACAAATATTTTGCTGCGGATGCAGATGCTCAAGTCACGCTGTCGGTAGAACGAGGCCTGCATAAAGTGGAAGTTACTGCCGGGGTAAACGGTTTGCTCCTCCGTGCTGAAGAAGATACGGGTGATATGTATGCTTCGATTGATATGGTGGTGGAGAAGCTAGAGCGGCAGATTGCCAAATATAAAACTCGCATTAACAGGAAATCGCGTCAGGGCGGCGGAATCAGAGAGTTAAGCCAGTTGCCCAAGGTAGAAGAAGAAGATGAGTTTGCAGTTTCTAGAAGAAAGCGTTTTGGTGTGAAGCCCATGCCGGTGGAAGAGGCGATTCTCCAGATGAATCTGCTGGGGCACGACTTTTATGTTTTTGCCAATGCGGAAAACGATGAAATGAGTGTGGTCTATCGTCGAAAAGACGGTAAATACGGCTTGATCGAACCGACGCTGAAATAGCCGGATCATAACTGCCCCTTTGCGTAGCCGGGATAACGGTGTAAAATACGTAAAGGGGCAGTTTCTTGTTGTGAAGGAAATTATATGATTTCCTTCACAATGGGGTCAAACCCGCCCAAGCAAGATGGTAGAAGGATGAAAATGCGCCTCAGCTAGCCCTCACCCTAGCCCTCTCCCGCAGGGCTTATCATTACCCATAAGTATTGAGCTAATGGAAAAGCTCCCA
>JAGXTN010000128.1 GCA_018333455.1 Dethiobacter sp.
ACCAAGAAAAACGCTTCGCGCTTTATCTAAAGATGCGTTTTTCTTGTCCGCTAGGGGCTGCCGCCCCTTCGGCGGAACTTCGTTCCTGAGCACCCCGCAAGAGTAAGGGGCACGCCCCTTACAAACCCCAACGCATAGGATCGTAGCTTCCCTGAACGATATAATTTCCTTTGCTGCGAAAAAAAAGGAACCGGGAAAAAACCGGGAAAAAATATTTGACATTTCCACCATTTTTGTTATGATTAGGAGTAAAATAATAATCAAAACAATGATGGGGACAGTAAGCTGGATATTTCGGAGCAGAGAGCCGTCGGAAGGTGCAAGACGGTCCGAAAGCCACGCCTGAATCTCCCCCCGGAGTGCCAGTCGAAAGGAAACCAGTAGTTCTGGCCGTTCCCGCGTTAAGGGTTGAAGTGGGCGCATCTATTTTCGATGTGGCTCAGTAGAGTGGTACCGCGGAAATACTTTCGCCTCTATGGGGGCGGAAGTATTTTGTTTTCAAAAAAATTCTAACTGGGGAGGACCTATGATGAGCGAAAAAGTGATGATTTTTGATTCTACACTACGTGACGGTGAACAGACACCTGGTGCCCGTCTTAACCTGGAGGAGAAACTAAAAATTGCCAAACAGTTGGCAAAATTAAATGTAGATATTATTGAATGTGGTTTTCCTGTCTCTTCTCCAGGTGAGTTCATGGCGGTGCAAACCATTGCAAAACAAGTAAAAGGCCCGATTATTACCGCTCTGGCCAGGACAGTCCAAGCGGATATTGACGCTGTCTGGGAAGCTATTAAATACGCGGAGCGGCCAAGGATTCACACCTTCCTCGCCTCCTCTGAAATCCATATGAAGCATAAGCTGCGCAAAGACCCAGAAGTTTTGCTGGAAATGGCTGTGGAAGCAGTAAAATACGCCAAGAACTACACCTCGGATGTTCAGTATTCGCTGGAAGACGCGACACGCAGCGAGTTAGGCTATATGTGTCGTGTCATTGAAGCTGTAATCAAAGCCGGCGCCACAGTAATCAATATCCCGGATACTGTGGGCTATGCAGTCCCCGAGCAGTATGGGCAATTGATCAGCGAGATTATCAGACGAGTGCCAAATATCGATCGAGCCACCATCAGCGTTCACTGCCATGATGATTTGGGTTTAGCCGTCGCCAATTCGCTGATTGCCGTACAAAACGGTGCGCGCCAAGTGGAATGCAATGTCAACGGGATCGGGGAACGGGCAGGCAACGCGGCACTGGAAGAAATCGTGGTGGGGCTGCTGGTACGCCAGGACTACTTCAGTCAGTTCCACACTGAAGTTAATCAGAAGGAAATCTACAAAACAAGTCGGCTGGTTTCCAGCCTGACCGGCATTCCAGTACCAGTAAATAAAGCTGTAATTGGCATGAATGCTTTTGCTCACTCCTCGGGAATTCACCAGGACGGCATTTTGAAAAATATGTCCACATATGAGATTATTAGCGCAGAACTTATTGGCGGAAAAGCAGCACAAATGGTTCTCACGGCGCGCTCCGGCCGACATGCCGTTCGCCACGAGTTGCAGGAAATGGGTTTCCAACTGAATGAAAGCGAGTTTGAAGAATTTTTCACCGAATTCTTGGTCTTGGGCGACAAGAAAAAAGAAGTGTTCCGCGAAGACCTAGAAGCGCTCATGGCGGACCGTCTCGCCTATACCGCTCCTACCTACACCCTGGAATATTTGCAGACAGTTAGCGGCTCAAAAAGTATCCCTGCCGCTGTCGTCAAGTTAAAAAAGGACGAACAGATATTTGTGGAAACAGATTTTGGCGCCGGTCCGATTGATGCCGCGTATAACGCGATTGATAAAATTACAGGCATTAGCCCACGCCTGGAAACCTACAATCTGCGCGGCGTAACAGAAGGTCGCGACGCTTTGGGTGAAGTCTCAATTATGATCAAATACCAAGACAAAACAATTGTCGGTCGCGGTACGTCCACCGATGTGATTGAAGCTTCAATCAAAGCTTATCTAAACGGGATCAATAAACTGCTCTCCTTATCGAAAGTCAACGGCAACAGCAGCCCGCCAGGAGATAGCGAATAATCTCAAACCAAAAGTCCTTATTTACCGACTCTACTACTTCTCCGAAAATAGCCGCCGCGTCCTGCACTGAAAATTCCCCTCCCTTGGCGGGGAATAAAAAAAATCCCCTCTCCCATCCCAACAAATTCCCCTCTCCCCCCGGGAGAGGGCTAGGGTGAGGGCAAATACCTAGGGTGAGAGCAGTGTGAAGGCGACGACTGGTTAAGGCAGGATTATTTCTTGACCAGGATAGATAAGCACACTGGCTAGCTTGTTTTCTTCTAAAACTTCAGCTAAGTAATGACGGACGTCCATGCCGCGGGGAGCATGAATTTTCGCTAGCCCCCACAGTGTGTCGCCGCTGTCAACAATCACCTTGACAGGCTGACTGATTTCACCATTAGCTGGACTGTCTGCCAGAAAGATACCTCCCGTAACAGTCAGCCAAATGACAAAGAGTGCTGAGACACGCAATATTTTTCGGAGCTGCTTGCCCTTCTTCTTCCGACAGTAGTTAAAAGTCGCCAGCGCTTTAATCATCATCACCCCAAACATTTGTTTGTATATAACTTAACACGAACATACGTGCGTGTCAAGTCTTTCCAGCAGAAAATACGGACAAATGTTTGATTCTATTGTTTTGAGGCTATTAAAAAAACAAGCCAGGGGGCGGCAAAAACCGCTCGCTGGCCTATTTTAAGCTAAGCTAAGCTTAATTAAGGGTTATTAGCCGTCTGTTCGGCGTGAACAAAAAACTCCACTACCGGTACAACGCCCTGCAGAATGTTGCCTGCTGCTGTTGACATGGTAACTTCAAAGGCAAGCTGTTGCATTGGCGGCCAAGCCGGCGGTATCCATGGAGCAATAACTGGCTCGAATATACAGGCTTGCGGGCCTGTCAGCAATGCTGCGAGCGAGCCGTTATACAACACCTGCAATGGGTTGGCTGCCATACGGACTTTAACATTCATATTGGCTGCAAATGCGGCAGCTAAAGCAGGATTAAGATCCGGCGGCAGTCCATTGATGGAGTAAATGGCTGCTGAAACTTGATGAAGCCGCACTTGCAACGTACCAATGTTGCGCACTTCCAAGTTGCGGGTGACCGCCATGCCAGGGAACCAGGGACCGGTCGGGTTAAACGCTGGCAGAGGTCCGACCTGCCCCTCAGCCAGTGTTGTATAAAACATCGGGCCGGGAAGCGGCTCGCCCAAGCCACGGTCGGCAGCAATAGACACTGTACCCGCAGTAAAAGTGTTCGGAGCATTAGAAGCTGCGCTTGTAAACCATGCCATTGTAGCACCGCCTGCCAAAGCTGCCAATACCAGAATCAAAATTGCTGCCAGAAAAAGTTTTCTTTTCAAATGTTACACCTCCTAACTCAGCTATGACACCAGGCTTTTGCTAAGAATTATACTCGCTTAAGCTGGCAAATTTGTCTTACTGAGTCCAACCTGGATTGGCAGGCTGGGTAGCATCTACTGTGAAGGCGAGAGTCCCGGTATTTCCTTGGAAGGCATTACCGGCGGTTGTCGGCAGCGTTACAGTGTAACTAACCGTTACAGCTGGGCCACCTGCAGCAATGGTTCCAGTGTCGTTGGCAGTAAAAGCTACTGATGCTCCTCCGGCACCAAACAAAGCGCCGGTTGTCGCAGCTGTAGTCATGTATTTCAGGTCAAGTGTTCCGGCGTTACTAACGAGGAAACTGCCGCTAATCACATCGCCAGGCGCCATATTGCCGATTGGCACTGCGTAAGTCTGGGAACCGGCACCGACAATAAGCGTACCTGCACTAAATGTGTTTGCGGGATTTGTTGCCTGCGAAGTAAACCAAGCCATGGTTGCGCCGCCAACTAAGGCAGCAGCTAAAGCGATGACCATCATGCTCATAAACATTTTGCTTTTCATTATTCTAACCTCCGATTTTTTATTTTTTTACTTGTACACCTTGGCACGCCCCCACCGGGTAACCAGGCTGCCTTTTCAGATGAAAGGCCCAGCGGCTTTGCGTCACTGCTTCGCAACAGTTTTGCCCCTACCGGTCTGAAATTAACGACATTAACTGGCTTTCAGACAGCAACTGCTAGACTCCTCCTCCTTTCTTCACACTTTCATGAACTGCGACATAGCTCATAAGTTTGCGCAGTTCAGAAGCGATCATCAGCAGAGATGGTACGATGATAAGGAACAGAATGCCGGCGCCAGTATTGACAAAACTGAACAGATAGCCTAGATAAGGCAGACTAAAGGCTACCCGCCCGACCAAATTATCTGCGAAAACGGGGACGGTGTCATTGGCGTCGTTCGCATCTCCGCGGGTGACAAACCTTAAGGGCTGAGTGGGCAGGATTTCTACGACACGGTGAGTCGTAATTGTATCCTGCCTTTCCGGGTCATAATAGGCAATTATGTCATTAACCTGCACAAGCGCTGGTTCGAGCTGGCGAACCAAAACTATGCTCCCAGTTTCAAAAGCAGGACTCATACTGCCGCTCAAGACGATATAAAGCTGATAGCCGGCAACGGTGGGGACGCCGCCCGCCAGGCGACTTTGCAGCAGAAAGAAGACGAGCAGTGCCATCAAAATAAAAGTTGCTGCAAAGAAGAGCTTGCCGGCAAGCTGAGCAATTTTTCTTCCGGCGACAAAAAGAAGTTGTCGTTTAGTTATCGTATTTTCCAATATTCTCAACCTCCGTGTTATTCGGGACTTTTTCGATAGTCTGCTCCTTTATAATATTGTTGCCGGCTTCACGCGGAGCGGCTTCAAAATCTTGCTCGCTAACTTCTACAGCAGCATTATCAAGATAAACAAAACCGGTAACTGCTGATTCGCTTTGCTGTTCTTCTTCATTTTTATCGTTTTGCCTATCTTGATCTTTAAAATCAACGTGCTCTGTATCTTTATTTTCTTGCTCATCAGCCACTAGTGCTTGCTTGTTGCCGCCTGCTACCAAGCGCAACCTGGCCGGAAGCTCTCTGCTGACAAAACCGTTCAGTGCTGTGAGCTGCAGCATTCCGGCGAATTCCCCCGGAGTAGCCTCGCTCCCGCGCAGCTTAACTCCTAAAGTGTACTGCTCTCCGGGTCCGAGAACTATGGACCCCTCTTCTGTTACGAAGAAATTCTCTAATTCAGCCGAAAAGTTCCAATTTAGCGCCAGAGTTCGCTGAGAAATATTTTTCAACACCAATATTGAGGGAAAATTTCTGCGATTAGCGGTGGGATATGTCCCAAAATCAAGATAAATATCTTCATGCACAACTTGCGCTACCGGGAAAGCCGGTCCCGGTTCTCCCGGGCTATTATTCGTCATAGTCTTGCCGGGATAAATCTTCAAGTTGTCCGCAAAACTTGTGGCGCGAAAATTCTCGGCAGAAGTTTCAGCCTGGGAAGCAAAAAAAGCATAAGTTGCCGGCAATTGTAATAGAGTGTAAAAAAGCAACAGGGCTACGGCTAACGATCCTGTCTTACTATACAGCGCAGCCAGTCGTTTTTTAAGTTTTTCTTGACTTCTGTGCTTTTTAAGACGAGTTTCCAGCCTTGCCATCACTTAACCCCCCAGAACGTTTTAACCATCCGTCCAGGAACGGAAGATCTGCTCGTCCACTGCTTTTTCATTTTTATCCAACGCTTCATGCATCAAGAGAATCATCTCTAATAAACTCCGGAATGAGAGAATTTTTTGTCCTTCTAACCACTGAATGCTTCCTTGCCAACAATTATGCCGACGAAATTTTATGCGAATAAGGAAGGCTTGTTCCTTATCATGTATTTGATTTGGAAAAGACTGATCCGGATACAATTTTGCGCCTCCTTAGTCCTGAGAGAAACTCTGGTACAAGCTTAGTTTAACAGTACGATGTCACAGCATGGTAACATCTTCATTGCAGAATAATGACTGCTTCGTCTTAACGCAATTACAGGCAAATTCCAATTGGATTTCAGTAAATTTTTTAGCGGCAAAATAAAGCCGTGGACCAAACAAGTCCACGGACAATAAAACTTCTATTTTTTTATTTTTATTCTTTTTATCTGCGCTACCGCTTAGAGGAGCTGACTACGAAAATTTACAGAAAATCCCTCACCGGCGGCGATACGAAATCTCTCCGCGATGCGCTGCAAGACTTTTTGCGCCTGCTCCTGATTGGATGTTGGCAAAAGCAGCATAAATTGCAGCTTGTTAAGTTGACAGAACACATCGCCTTTTCGTAAAGTAGACTGAAGCAGTTGCTGGAGGATGAAGATAGCTTCCTGCAATAGTTTATTTTCCTGCAACCGGTCATCTGACGTTGTGATAAAGAGTAAAGCTAAAATAGCCTGCTGCCCGCTTCTTTCAAGGCGCCTGCTTTCAAGCTTACAAAGAAAACGAAAATAATCAGGCTCGCAGCAGAAAGCTCCCTTGATTTGCTCCCTGTTTTGCAATGTTTCTTTGAGAGCGGAAAACTCAGAGTAATTCTCACTCTCACCGTCTGACTGGATCTGACGGTAAAGTTGCTTCATCTTTGGAGAGGGCTTTAAACCCATCTCCCGGTAAAAAACAGTAGTTACATTCTGGTAATGGCTACGTGCCTGCATGATCATCTCTTCAGCAAGAAGCGCCTCCAAATATAAAATATGTATCTCTTCCTGAAAAAAGTCGATAAAAAGGGCTCTGCCGGCTTCGGTTATTATTTCGCCGTATTCTCCCTGCTTCTTTAAGATAGTCAGCATTTCACAAACGCCCTGTAAATATATTTGGTGGTAATAATTTCTAGACGGGATTACCCAGTCGTTATAAGCACACTCCGGTAGAAAATCTCCCTGATAATATGAAAGACCCAGCCGGTAACTAGTTAAAGCTCCTCCTTCGTTCCCGGCAGCAGCCTCCTGATGAGCCAGTCGACAGTTGGAAACAAAAGCCGGTACATCCCACCAGAAGTTTTTCGGCTGCTTCAGGATATATCCGCCCTGATAAAACTTGATTAATTCTCCGTCATCATTAAGCAACTGACGCAAGCGATATACTAAGGTGCGCAAAGTGCTTTTCGGATCGGCGTAATCGTTTTCCGGCCACAACTGTTCGACCGCAACTTCCGGAAGTAAAACTTGACCTTGATGAGCTAAAAAAAATTTGAATAAATCCCAGACTTTTCTAGAGCGGGAGCCGAACTCTGCAAGATCCGACTCACCATTTCTGACTGAAAAACTGCCAAGTGTCAATATTTCCAGTTGTGAACCGGAACTTTTCGTACATACTTGCGACTTGCTCTCCACCATGTCTCCCCCTCTTTTCAGGCAGTAAGGGCTTTTCAGTGTCTAAGCTCGCAGTTTAGCATATTCTCTCATTTACTCACCTATAAACAATGCTACCATAAATAAGCTAATTATGCAAAAAAATTCCACAAATATTTTAAGTAAACCCCCATGCCCTCGCCGAAGGCGGGAGCACCATCAGAAGGATGAAAATACGCCTTTACCCTGCCCTCACCCTAGGTATTTGCCCTCACCCTAGCCGGGAAGGGTGCTGTAGGGGCGAACATGCGTGTTCGCCCGGTTGCTCTCCCGCAGGGAGAGGGGAATTTATCGGGATGGTAGATGCTATTTTCAGGGCAAAATTTATCAAGTCCGGATTTAACGTCGACTTCGCCTTAAGTGATTAAAACAGAAAATGCGAACAAATGTTTGATTATTTTATATCTGTTGTGGTATAATGCTGCTAAAGGAAGGTGTTGCCAATTGGATGACCTAACATCAAGACAACTGCAAATCCTGAACTATATCCGCCACGAGGTAATGACGAAAAATTATCCGCCTTCTGTGCGGGAGATAGGGGAAGCGGTAGGCCTGTCCTCTAGTTCAACCGTCCATGCCCATCTGGCCAAGTTGGAGGAAAAAGGGTTTATCCGCCGTGATCCGACTAAACCGCGAGCCATCGAACTGCTCGATTATCATCCTGCTTCACCTTTTATCCAGGACGTAGTCAGTGTTCCTGTGGTAGGTCATGTCACTGCGGGTGAACCGATTCTGGCAGAGCAAAATATTGAGGACTACTTTCCTCTTCCTAAGACGCTGGTTCATCGGGACACAGTGTTTTTGCTTAAAGTACGCGGCGACAGTATGATTAAAGCCGGAATTATGGACGGAGACTTGGTAATTGTGCGCCAGCAAGCAACCGCTCAAAATGGAGAAATTATTGTGGCGATGCTGGATGGTGAGGCGACGGTGAAACGTTATTATAGGGAAAAAGACCATATCCGCCTGCAACCTGAGAACGATTTCTATGAACCAGTTGCTTCTCCCCATATTGTCGTAATCGGTAAAGTTATCGGCGTTTTCCGTAACATTCATTAGCGCTTCCACAACTTGACAAAACGAGCATGCCGGCTATAGCCGGCATGCTCGTTTTGTTAGACAGATGCGCAGGAGCGCTCAATTGTGTATCTCAGGCGAAACGCAGCGTTGTTCTGTTTTGGCCGAATTGCGCGGCCAGTCAGGGACGATCACCCCACCGGAAATGATCAGTTTTAGCGCTTCCTCCACAGACATTTCCAGCGGTATTAGCTCTTCCCGCGGCACCAAAAGCAGAAAACCGGAAGTAGGATTAGGTGTTGTAGGCAAAAACAGAGCCACAACATCCTGGGAGGTCTTCTCCTGCACTTCTCCTAAACCGCTGCCGGTCACAAAGCCCACACCATAGATTCCTTTTCGCGGGTATTCAATCATCGCCACCGATTCAAACACACTTTTTCGCTGTGCGGAAAAAGCGTCGATGATCTGCTTAGTTGCAGTATAAATTGGCCTAACCAAAGGAATGTTAGCAAAGCCATTTTCCACCATTTTCAGAACTTTGTTACCAAAGACATTGTTTGCCACCAGACCTGCAACAAAGATTGCGGCTACGGTAATCAGAAATCCTAATCCAGGGATTCTCACGCCCAGATACTGACGCAGCAGGTTGCCGAGCAGTGAATCAACCCAGTTAAATGTAAAGCCCAAAATATAGATGCTAATAATTGCCGGCAGTAAGATTACTAAGCCGGTCAAAAATATTCTCCGTACTATCCGCATCAAAGCTACCTACCTTTTCGATTTTCTTGTCTGTGGAAATAATCACAGTGTTCGCTAAGAGAACAGTGTGTGCAGTGCGGGTTGCGTGCATGGCAAATGTAACGTCCGTGTAAAATCAGCCAGTGGTGTGCATCAGTCCATAACTCACGAGCAATTAAAGAAGTTAACTGCTGCTCTGTGGCTGTAGGTGTTTTTGCCTTGACCAAGCCTAGGCGGTTTGCCACACGGAAAACGTGTGTATCGACGGCTAATGCCGGAATGCCAAAAGCATTGGCCAAAATCACATTTGCCGTTTTTTGGCCCACCCCCGGTAAGGCCAGCAAAGAGGGGAGATCCGCCGGAACTTCACCGCCGTGTCTCTCAAGCAATGCTTTTGCCGAAGCCACCAAGTGTTTGCTCTTAGTGCGGAATAGGCCTATACTTTTAATTTCTGCCGCCAATTCTTCCGGCATTAGCGCTGCAAGCTGGGCAGGATGAGGGTATTTGACAAACAAGAGTGACGTTACTTTATTGACTTGTTTGTCGGTAGACTGTGCGGAGAGCACGGTGGCCACGAGTAATTGCCAAGGCGTCTCAAAATTTAACTCCGTGACGGGACGGGGGTTCTGCTCCTCTAGAATAGTGAAAATTCGTTTGGCCTTTGCTCTTCTTTCGCTCATTTTAGAGCTCTGTATCCAATTTCTGGCGCCGCAACCGCAAAGAATTTAAAAGCACCGATACCGAAGACATAGCCATGGCCAAAGCTGCAATTGCAGGGCTTAGGTGGCCTGAGGTTGCAATCGGAATGGCGAGTACATTATAGGCGAAAGCCCAAAATAAGTTTTGGCGGATAATCTTAAAAGTATTGCGGGACAAACGAATTGCCGTCACCACCGAAGTAAGATCACCGCGAATCAGAGTTATATCGCTAGCCTCAATAGCAATATCTGTGCCGCTGCCGATAGCGATACCCACATTTGCCTGCGCCAGCGCCGGAGCATCATTAATCCCGTCCCCAACCATCGCCACCACTCGCCCCTCTTCCTGGAGCCGCCGTACTTCAGCTTCTTTCTGATCCGGCAGTACCTGCGCCAAGATCCGGTCAATTCCTACCTGCAGAGCAATGGTTTTTGCGGTGCGCTCATTATCACCGGTAAGCATGGCTGTGGTTAGCCCCGCCTTAGTCAGCGCTGCAATCGCACGTCTGCTATCTTCCTTGACGATGTCGGCAACGGCTATTATCCCGGCTAATTGCCTGTCTACAGCGATCATCATGGCAGTTTTTCCCTGGTCTTCCAACCCTGCCACCGTGTTTTCCATACTGTCAGTCTGAATCTCCATTTCACTCATCAGTTTTCTGTTGCCCAAAAGCACGTCTTTTCCCGCAATTATAGCTCTGATTCCTTTACCGGGAATGGCTTGGAAATCAGTGGCGCCATCCAGTGTTAACGCACGTTCCGAGGCAGCGCGCACTATTGCTTGACCGAGCGGATGTTCGGAGCCTTTCTCGCCACCGGCTGCCAAGCGCAGCAACTCATCTTCTGTAAGCTCACCGGTGCTGATAATTTCGGTAACAGAAGGTTCGCCTTTGGTAATTGTCCCGGTTTTGTCAAAAATGATCGTGTCAACGTCCAATAAGGCCTGCAGGCTGGTGGCATCCTTAATCAAAATACCGCGTTCCGCACCAATTCCAGCGCCTACCATAATTGCGGTAGGTGTCGCTAGCCCCAGAGCGCAGGGACAAGCAATCACGAGTACGGCAATGGCGGCAAAAACAGCCCGGTCCAGTGCTTCCACCCCGCCTAAAAGTAGCCAGCCCGTCAGAGTTGAGAGTGAAACTAAGATAACAACGGGAACAAAATAACTTGTCACTTTATCTGCCAATTCTTGAATAGGTGCTTTGGAGCCTTGTGCATCTTCTACCATCCTAATAATTTGCGCTAAAAAAGTATCTTTGCCTACTTTTGTAGCCTTAAATTGGATAAAGCCGTTTTTATTAATAGTAGCACCCACTACTTGGTCACCCACCGTTTTTTCAGCAGGCAAACTTTCGCCGGTTACCATTGATTCATCTATAGTTGTATAACCTTGAATAATTTCGCCGTCAACAGGGATTTTTTCCCCGGGACGGACAACAATCACATCTCCGGCCTGGACCTGGTCAACCGAGATCTCTTTTTCGATCCCATCCACAATAATGCGCGCTGTTTTAGCGCCTAGTTCCAACAGTTTTCTAATAGCACTAGATGTTTTGCTTCTGGCAATAGCCTCTAAATAACGTCCCAGCAGATGAAAAGACATGATCATTCCGGAAATTCCCATAAAAGAAACGGTGTAAGGGAGAAAAAAGGCGACGATTCCCCAACTATAGGCAGCCAGAGTTCCCAGGGAAATCAACACATCCATATTAGTGTTGCCATGGCTGATGGAACGCCAAGCGCCGCGGTGAGTAGGTAATCCAGCCCAAAAGACAATTGGTGTGGCAGCCACCAACATAATCCAGTTATGGTAAGGAAGATGGAAATGATAGCGAAATTCCAGGAGCATAATGATTTCGATAATCGCCGTAACAGACATCGCAAAGATCACTATCCGTTTACGAGCAAGCAGTGCAGCCTGCTCACGTGCTTCCTGGTCTAAGCTTGCTTGAACTTCTGCGCTTGCTTCAGCCGGCACACCATAGCCCAAACCTTCAATGACAGTAACCATTTCACGTCGATTCGTCTTAGTTATGTCATAGAGAACTATAACTTTTTCAGCAGCGAAATTTACTGTTGCCTCTTTGATTCCCGCTTTCTTTTGCAGTGCCTTTTCGATGCTGTTTGCACAAGCCACACAAGTCATACCACTAACTTTGATTGTTTCTTTAGCCAGAGAATTTTCCTCTTTGGCAGCTAACCGTTCCATGCTCTGTTTCTTCATGCTATACCCCCCACCCTATGTGATAAATTGTTTTAAGCTTAACACCATCTATGAAGCGTGTCAATCAGTGGCTTAAGCGTAGCAGATAAATATCGCATCTTTTCCTGTATTTAAAAGCCCGCACAAGCATAGCGGGCTTTTCATAAATCTAAATCTGTCAGTTTTTTAAAATACGGTCAAGTAATTATCAACTTCCCACTGATGCACTTGGGTACGATACTGTGTCCACTCAATAGTCTTTGCTTCCATGAAATGCTCGTAAATATGGTTTCCTAATGCTTGCTTGATAACGCTGTTAGCCGACAGCTCGATGAGGGCATCGCCCAGCGTCTTTGGCAAGCTTTCAATCCCAACTACTGCTCGTTCATCTGCGGACATATCATAGATATTCTGAGTTACTGAAGCAGGTGGCATAATTTTATTTTTTATTCCATCTAAACCGGCGCTCAGAGTCACAGCCAAGGTAAGGTAGGGATTGCAGGAAGGATCCGGGTTACGCAATTCTATTCTGGTACCAACGCCACGTCTGGCAGGAATGCGGATTAACGGACTGCGGTTATGTTCACTCCAAGCGATATATACCGGTGCTTCGAAGCCGGGCACCAGCCGTTTGTAAGAGTTGACCAGCGGATTAGTTATGGCTGTAAAGCCTTTCACGTGGCGCAACAAACCGCCAATATAATAACGGGCAATATCGGAGAGTTGAGAAGGGTCGGCTGGATCGTAAAACGCATTTTGCCCATTTTTAGAAAGGGACTGATGGGTATGCATGCCGGAGCCGGGAATACCGAAGATGGGTTTTGGCATAAAGGTGGCATGCAGATTGTGTTGCATGGCGACGGTGCGCACAACCAGCTTAAAGGTGGCGATATTGTCTGCAGTCGTTAAGGCATCTGCATATTTAAAAGCAATTTCATGCTGACCCGGTGCCACTTCATGATGAGATGCTTCCACTTCAAAGCCCATTTCCTCTAAAGTCAGCACCATGTCGCGGCGCGCCGACTCTCCCAGATCAACCGGCATGAAGTCAAAATAGCTGCCACGATCATGCGTTTTTGTAGTGGCACGCCCCTGTTCATCTTTCAAAAAGAGAAAAAATTCAGCTTCCGGACCGGCGTTCAACTCGTAACCGAGAGCTGCCGCTTCCGCAATCGAACGGCGCAGTGTGTTGCGAGGACAACCCTCAAAGGGGGTCCCGTCTGGATTATAAATATCGCAAATGAGCCGTGCTTCCCCGCCACCGGCATGTTTATTCCAGGGAAAGACGGTAAACGTGTTGACGTCAGGGCGCAAATACATATCCGACTCTTCAATCCTTACAAAACCTTCAATGGACGAACCGTCAAACATCAGCTCGCCGTCTAAAGCCTTTTCCAATTGCTCCACCGGGATTGCCACATTTTTGGAAATTCCCAAAACGTCCGCAAACTGCAGGCGGATAAACCTAATTTTTAAATCTTTAACAAAATGCAACACATCATTTCTAGTATAAGCCATACCATCTTCCTCTTTTCTCTTGTCAAAGTTTATTCATCTTTTACGATTATAGCGGTTGCCAGTAAAAATTGTCAAGAAAGGCGAGTTTCCAGAGCTGCCAGCACCTCGGCCAGTGCCAGCTTACAATGCTCGTATGTAAGTCCTCCCTGGAGAAATACTGTATATGGTGGGCGCAACGGTCCATCGGCAGAAAATTCGCTGCTCGCCCCTTGAACAAAAGTACCTGCCGCCATAATAATTTTATTGTTATAACCCTGCATGGGAGCCGGTTGCGGTCTCAGATGGCTGTCTATTGGAGAAGCAGCTTGCACAGCCCGGCAAAATAGTTTTAACAATTCCGGACTACCCAAAGAGATTGACTGCACAATATCTCCTCTCATCTCTGTAGGACTGGGGCTAACAGAGTAACCAAACCTCTCAAAAAGTGCCGCAGCCAGCACCATCCCTTTTAAAGCCTGCCCTACCTGATGGGGAGCGAGAAACAGACCTTGAAAAAAAAGCCGCTTAACTGTACCCATTGCGCCAACACCTGCGCCAAGGCCTGGGGCGGTCAAGCGCCAGGCAGCTTTTTCCACCAAATCAGCACGGCCCACAACATAGCCGCCTCCTGCTGCCAAGCCAGCACCGGGATTTTTAATCAACGAACCGGCAACTAAATCAGCTCCGCCATGACATGGCTCCCGTTCCTGCACGAACTCACCATAGCAGTTATCTACAAAAACAATGGTGTCCGGTTGCCTTTTTTTCACCGCCAATACTAAATCAGCAATATCAGCCATAGTCAGAGCCCGGCGCTGCGCATAGCCGCGCGAACGCTGAATCAAGACAACCTGAGTCTTTTCAGCCAAAATGTAATCCAGTAGGTCATGATCCAGCCCTGTAGTCAGATCAGCTTCGGCGTAGCTAATCTTTTGGGCGCGCAGACCACCATTGTCGGAAGAAGAAAGGCCCAGAGCTTTTTGTAAAGTATCATATGGCCTTCCTGTCAAAGAAACCAAGCGATTGCCTTGTTCTAGCACACCATAGAGACAGCAGGCGATGGCATGGGTGCCAGAAACAAACTGGGGGCGAATCAGCCCGGCCTCCGCGCCAAATACCCTGGCATAAAGACTATCAAGCTTATGCCGCCCCAGGTCATGATAGCCGTAGCCGGTAGATTCATAAAAACAGGTTTCATCCACCTGTTCTGCGCGGAAAGCGTCAAGTACTCTGGCTTGGTTAATCAGCATCAGATCGTCAATTTCTTGAAAAGTCGCCGTTAGCTGTCTCTCTATTTCGCGGATCAACGTTTGGTATTTAAAGTAACTAGTCGTCTCCAGCAAGATTAGCCGCTCCTTCATCAAGACTATGTAGTATTTTTGCGGCCCATGGTTTTGGCAGGATGGCTCGGATTTGAATCCCCTCCGACGTATATTCCTCTGCTTCCAATTTCCCGTGGCTGCGAATAATAGCCAGAATTTTTTCCGTACCAAAAGGCAATTTTAAATCAAGCCGCTGATGTTCTCCGCGGATAACTTCATCTATCCTGGTTAAGAGTTCAGTCAGACCAATTCCGTTTCTGGCAGAAATAGCCAGATGATCAGGCCAATCCCGGCACAACGCCGGCAAGGCGGCATGTGCTTCAGGCAAATCCATTTTATTAAAGACGACAAAAACCGGTAATTTTTCCGCGCCAATTTTCTGGAGCAGTTCATTTACCGCAGACATTTGTGCCTCCGCCTGGGGGTGAGATGCATCGACCACGTGCAAAAGCAACTCCGCCTCCAGTACTTCCTCCAACGTAGAGCGAAATGCTGCCACTAAATGATGCGGAAGTTTTTGGATAAAACCAACTGTATCCGTCAATAAAAAGCGGCTGCCATCGGGGAGCTCAACCTGGCGTGTAGTGGGATCAAGCGTGGCAAAGAGTTTGTCCTCCACAAATACGTCAGCCGCAGTCAGCGCATTAAGTAAAGTAGACTTGCCAGCATTAGTATAGCCAACAATTGTTACCACAGGTAACGAGACCGCCTGCCTCGCTTTGCGGTGTAGACTACGGTGTTTTTTGATTTCCTCAATTTCTCCCTTTAAATCGCCGATACGCTTGCGAATACGTCGCCGATCCACTTCCAGCTTAGTTTCACCGGGGCCGCGCGTACCAATTCCTCCGCCAAGCCGAGAAAGTTGGATGCCAAAGCCTGTAAGACGCGGCAGCAGATAATTTAACTGTGCCAGCTCTACCTGCAAAACACCTTCATGAGTTTTAGCACGTTGAGCAAAAATATCGAGAATCAAGGCGGTTCGGTCCACTACCCGCGCCTCAATCACTTTTTCTAAATTCCTTTTTTGTGAAGGAGAAAGTTCATCATCAAAAATTACTAGGTCTGCCCCAGTTTCTGCTACAAGCAGGCGGATTTCTTCAGCCTTTCCTTTGCCTACATAAAAAGCGGAATCAGGTTTTGAGCGCTTTTGCATAATTTCCGCAACCGGCTCCGCACCGGCCGTTTCAGTCAGTAGGGCTAGTTCCTGCATGGTCTCTTCAATATTCCACTGCTCATGCTGTGTTTCCAAGCCTACGAGAACAGCCTTCTCCATAGTTAAAACCTCCATAAAGTTATTATTAGCCGGAGGCGGAATTTGCAGGCAATTATACCATCTTCGCGGCAAAAAAGGACAGTCGTTGCCTTCACAATTGAAAGCAAGGCTGTCCTTCCTTATACCGGCTCCGGCATTATTCCGTAGTCTGAGCCAAGTTAATATTGCGAAACGGAATAATGGTGGACACGGCATGCTTATAGACCAACTGTTGCTTGTTGTCTGCATTAAGCAGGATCGTAAAATTGTCGAAGCTGCGAACCGTCCCTTTAATCTGGTACCCGTTGACTAAAAAGACGGTCAGCATCATATCTTCTTTGCGTGCGATGTTCAGAAAGTTATCCTGCAAATTTATAGGGCCCTTATTCATGCCATCCCCTCCAGACGATTATTTTTCGTGAAAAGCATACTCACTTATCTATTCGTTTCCTGCCCAAAATATCCTGCAACCCCCTTTGAAATATTTGCCACCAGCTCAGCATTATCGTTATATTTTGTCAGATCGAGCCAAATAAGTTCTCTTTCCCGCCTAAACCAAGTAAGTTGCCTTTTGGCAAAGCGTCGTGTGTCGCGTTTTATTTCTGAGACAGCCGCCGCTAAAGATAGCGTTCCTAATAAATAAGCTATGATCTGTTTATATCCCAGTGATTGCATCGATTTAGCCTCTGGGGATACTCCCTCGGCCAACAAGCCTCGCACTTCATCGACCAGGCCTGCCGCCAACATTTCTTCCACCCTCATTTCTATCCGCTGGTAGAGCAATTCGCGGGGCATGGTGAGGCAAAAAAGTAACGTATCGTAGACATTCTCCTGCGGTGTGGCCGCCAGTTGTTCTGAAATGGTCTGCCTGTTTTTTTCATAAAACTCTAGGGCACGGATGACCCGGCGCAAATCGTTGGGATGAAGTTTTGCAGCCGTCTGCCGATCTACTGCGCTTAACTTGCTGTGGAGAGCCAAAGCGCCTAATTCCTTTGCTTCTTGTCGTAAGCGGAGCCGCAATAGTTCGTCTTCCGCATTCTCGCCGAAAGCGTATCCTTTTACTACCGCTCTGAGATATAGTCCCGTTCCCCCCACCAAAATCGGCAGTTTCCCCTCTTGATGCAGAGCAGCAATAACCTCGCCTGCCTGTTGTTGAAACTGGGCTACGGTATAATTCTGGTTAGGATCCACCAAATCAATTAGATGATGAGGCACTGTTTCTCTCTCTGCCATGGTAGGCTTAGCTGCGCCAATATTTAAACCGCGATATACCTGCACCGAATCGGCTGAAATTATTTCGCCGCCTGTCATTTTTGCTACTGCCACAGCAACAGCCGATTTCCCTACAGAGGTAGGCCCAGTAATAACCAGCAGTTTTCCCTTCATGTGTGCCTCCGGAAATTCCTGGCAAGTGCTTGTTCGGAAAAGACGAGCACCGTTGGACGTCCATGAGGACAGGTAAAGGGGCCGTCAGTATCTGCCAGCCGTTCCAAAAGCGTTTCCATCTCCCGCCGCTCCATTAACTGGTTTGCCTTAATTGCTGCCTTACAAGCCATCATCTGCAGTGTTCTTTCAAAAAAAACTGTAGTCCCCGCCGCTTCTTCCCGTACCACTGCTATAATTTCTGTTAGGTCATCCTGATTTAGGCAACGGTGGGAAAAAGCTGGTATTGAGCGCAGAATAAACGTATTATTACCAAATGTTTCAAATGTTAAACCCAAAGTAGCAAAAAAATCTAGGGATTTCTCCAACGCCGCTGCCGCTAATGGATCCAGCTCAAAAGTTTGGGGGATTACTTCCTGGACGGTTATGGAACCTTGCGACAGCTCTTTTTTTAGTTGTTCGTAAAGTATCCGCTCATGAGCGGCGTGTTGATCGACAACATATAACTCCCCCGCCTCTGACTGAGCGAGAAGATAGGTGGCAAGGTATTGCCCAATCGGCTGCAAACGGGGAAACGGAGATATAGCTCCGCCTTGTTGAATCAAAGGCTCAGTCGCAAACTTGCTAACGGGCATCTCCGGCGGCTGAACAGAAATAAAAGAGTTTTGTGCCGTCGTCTGTTGTCTTGGCAGTAATTCATAGAAATTGACGTTACTCGGATTCTCCCGCACCACGGAAGTGCGTGGAACTCCCAGCTCAAACCCTAGATCTGTTTGCTGCAGAGCATCTTTCACACCGGCCAAGACCTGTCTGTATAAATCTCTTTCCCGAGAAAAGCGAATTTCTCGCTTGGCAGGATGAACGTTCACATCCACCTCCTGTGGATCAATCTTCAGCAATAATACGGCTGCAGGGAAACGATTCCTGGGCAAAAGCGTATGGTAAGCAGTCTGAAGCGCATCACTTAACAGCGGCGAACGCACTGGTCTCCTGTTCACAAAGAAATACTGGAGATTCCGGTTTGCCCTAACGAGAGCAGGCTTGGCAACAAAACCGCTAAGCTCCACTAAGGAACCTTGCCATTCCAGCGGTAACATCTGACGCATATTCTGCCTTCCCAGCACCTGTGCCGCCGCATCTTCTAGCTTACCATTGCCTACTGTGACAAGCTGACTTTTCTCGTTCACCGTCAAATTAAAGGAAATCTCTGGCCATGCTAACGCCAGTCGCTGAACAGTATCAGTAATTCTGGCATTCTCTGCTCCTTCGCTTTTGCTGAATTTCAAACGAGCCGGAGTATTGTAAAATAAACCTTCTACCCGAATTTCGGTTCCTATTGGAGAGCCTGCCTCATCTATTTTGATCAGCTGACCGCCATGCACCACAATTTCAGTACCTACCAACTCTTCAGGTTGACGTGTGGTCAGCTGGAAACGGCTGACAGCGGCGATACTAGGCAACGCCTCACCACGAAACCCAAGGGATGTCACGACTGCCAGGTCAGCAGCACTCTTAATTTTACTGGTGGCATGACGCTGCAAAGCTAATGGCACGTCTTCCGCCGCCATGCCGCTGCCGTCGTCACTGACCCGAATACTTTCAAGTCCTCCACCGCTGATTTGAATGGTTATAGCTGACGCACCGGCATCAATAGCATTCTCCACCAGTTCTTTCACTACTGCTGCCGGCCGTTCCACAACTTCGCCGGCGGCAATCTGGTTGGCGGTAACATTATCCAACAGTTGAATCTTGCCCATGAGTAATCTCCTTTTTCAAAGCTTGCTGCAGGCTGTAAAGTAACTGCATCGCCTCAAGCGGCGTAGTAGTCATTAAGTCAACGTGCTCTGCCGCAGCCACTGCTTTAGCCAGAGCCGGGTCGGTAAAAAGCCGGAGCTGCTCTTCCTCTCTGGGAACCGCCGCTTCCTCCACTCCTTTAGCCGGCGACTCGAGTGCCATCAGAATTTTTCGTGCCCGCTCGACCACGCTTTTTGGCAATCCGGCCAGCCGCGCCACATGAAGCCCATAGCTGTGATCAACGCTGCCGGCAATTACTTTATGTAAGAAAACAATTTCCTCACCTTTCTCTTTTACCGCAGTAGCCAAGTTTACCACTCCGGGAAAAACTTCAGCTAAGTCTGTCAGTTCGTGATAATGGGTGGCAAAAAGTGTTCTGGCTCCCGTTTTGCGGTAAAGATGTTCAAGCACAGCACGAGCGATACTGATACCATCAAATGTGCTTGTACCGCGCCCTACCTCATCTAGTAAAACAAGACTTCGGCTTGTGCCCCGAGCCAAAATATTTGCTACTTCACTCATTTCAACCATGAATGTACTTTGTCCGCCCACCAAATCATCGGCAGCGCCTATTCGCGTAAATATCCTGTCCACGATCCCGATCCTGGCTTTTTTGGCTGGTACAAAGCTGCCTATCTGAGCCATAAGCACAATTAAAGCCGTTTGCCGCATGTAAGTCGATTTACCTGCCATGTTTGGTCCGGTAATAAGTAAAATTCGCCTTGTGTCCGGATGCAAAATAGTGTCATTTGGAACAAACATCCCTGCTTGCGCCACACGCTCGAGTACCGGGTGCCGCCCGTCAAAGATTTCTAGTAATCCGCTCTCATCTACCACCGGACGCACATATCGGTATTCACGTGCGATCAGTGCCAGGGAGAGGAAAACATCCAGCTCCGCGAGCACCGCCGCCGCCGACTGAATCGCAGCCGTATGGCCAGCCACCCGCTCCCGCACAGCCAAAAAAAGCTCATACTCCAAGGCGCAAATCTTTTCTTCTGCCCCCAGCACTAGCGCTTCAAGCTCTTTTAACTCGGGTGTAATATAGCGCTCCGCGTTGGACAGCGTCTGTTTTCGGATATAGTCCGCCGGGGTTAGGCTGGCGTTGGCTCGCGTAATCTCAATGTAATAACCAAATACTTTGTTGTACCCAACCTTCAAAGATTTAATCCCGCTTCGTTCCCGTTCCTGCTGTTCAATATTTAGAATTGTCTCGCGCCCATGCCGACAGACATGGCGTAACTTATCCAATTCATCATTAAAGCCATCCCGCAAGATACCGCCTTCACGCAGCGACAGCAGCGGTTCATCAGCTAACGCCGTGAGCAAGAAACAAGTTAACTCTTCCAGCAGCGGAATGCGTTTAGCCAGCGCCTGCATAGTTTTGCCGCCACCCAGCAGCAATTTCTGTACTGCCGGCAATAAAGCTAAAGTCTTAGCTAACGACTGCAAATCACGCGCGTTGGCGCCGGCACAGTGTACACGGCTCAACAATCGTTCGAGATCAGCTGCTTCTTTTAACAGGCCGCCTGCATCATCCAGCAAGGCAAAGTCCCTCACCAGCTCCTCCACCGCATCCTGCCGGGCTTCAATTGCCGCCGGTTCCAGCAGAGGTTGCTCAAGCCAGCGTTTTAACAACCTGCCCCCCGCCGCTGTCTTCGTCCTGTCCAACACCCATAGTAATGAACCATGTTTTCGTTCGTTACGAATTGTCCGTATTAGCTCCAGGTTGCGCCTAGTGGCAGCATCAAGTACCATGCAGCCTTCCGGATCATAAACAAGTGGTTTGCGCAAATGCTGCAAACCGCTTTGTCTGTTTCCATGCAAATACGCCAGTAGAGCACCGGCGGCCGGCAGAGCATAAAGCAATTCGGCGCAGCCCAAACTTGTTAAGCTGCTGACTCCAAACTGGCTTAACATTATTTCCTTAGATTGCTTCAGCGCATACCATTTATCGTTAACAGGTTGGGCGAGCAAATCGCCGCCCAGCCTGTTTAATGCCGCTGTTATTAGCGGCTCATGCTGCGCCCCTTCATTTACAATAACTTCCGCCGGTTGCAAACGCCACAATTCATCAATTAGAAACTTTTCCGACAGGTTACCTCGCTGTTGCGTCATGATAAACTCGCCGGTGGATACATCTGCGGCCGCAAGGCCGCAACCACCGCGACCTACGTAAACGGAAACCAGATAATTGTTATTCTTTTCATCAAGCAAGGACTCGTCCATCACAGTTCCCGGCGTAATGATCTGCACAATTTCTCGCTTGACAATTCCTTTAACAGCTTTAGGGTCTTCCATCTGTTCACAGATGGCCACTTTGTAACCGCGTTCAAGCAAGCGCCCTAGGTAGGTATTAAGAGCATGGTATGGGAAGCCTGCCAGCGGCACATGATTATCCCGAGACGTAAGAACGATTTCCAACTCTCGCGCCCCTACCTTCGCATCCTCAAAAAAAAGCTCATAAAAGTCTCCCACGCGAAAAAGGAGGATTTTATCCTGATGCTGCTCTTTAATCTCCCTGTACTGCTTGATCATTGGTGTTTCGGTTTTCAACGCTTATCCTCCCCGATAGGCTCCACGTTTTGGCTTCGCTAATTTCTACCTGCAGCAAATCTCCTGCGAGAACCCCCTCTCCCGCGAAATTCACCGTTTTACCTCCCCTGGTTCGTCCGCTCAGCACATCAGGGTTAGTTTTACTGCTTCCTTCCACCAATACCTCCACTGTTTTACCTATCAACAACTGATTATGGCGCAGGCTATGCCTGTTTTGGATTTCCAAAAGCCGCTGAAAACGCTCTTTTTTCACTTCACTGCTAATCTGCGCCGCCATTTTCGCCGCCGGGGTCCCGGAACGCTGCGAATATAGAAAGGTAAAGGCCGCATCATAACTTACCTGTTCGACAATATCCAAGGTAGCTAAGAAATCTGCCTCTGTCTCCCCGGGGAAACCAACTATTAAATCTGTCGTGATCGCACAATTCGGCACATAGCGCCTTAAAATTTCCACCTGATGCAAATAATGCTCTCGAGTATACCCTCGGTTCATTAAAGCTAATATTCGATTGCTGCCGGACTGAATCGGTAAATGAACGTGCTCGCAGATATTTGTTCCTTCTCCAATCACACGAGCCAGTTTTTCATGCCAATCTCTGGGGTGAGACGTCATAAAACGCAGGCGATTTATCCCACCTTCCCGATCTATCCGCTGCAACAAATCGGAGAAGTCTATCTGCTCAACCAGGTCCTTGCCGTATGAATTTACATTTTGTCCCAAAAGCGTCACTTCTTGATAGCCTAGGCTCGCCAAGTTGCTAATTTCAGCCATAATTTCAGCCGGATGGCGGCTTCTCTCTCGCCCGCGCACATACGGCACAATGCAATAGGCACAAAAATTATCGCACCCGTAGCTGATATTTACCCAAGCACGAATCCCATCTTTACGGCTCACCGGCAAACCTTCCACAACTTCGCCTGCTTCATCCCACAAATCAAGCAGCGGCTCGCTAGATTCCGACGCGCGTTGCAACAATGCCGGAAACACCGAAATATTATGAGTACCAAAAATCAAATCTATAAATGGGTGCTTTTTTACCAGTTTCCGCGCGACAGCTTCCTGCTGAACCATACAGCCGCAAATAGCGATCATCATCTCAGGCCTAGCCTTTTTCAGCTTACCCAGACGCCCAATTTGACCAAATACTTTTTCTTCCGCCTTCTGCCGCACTGCACAGGTATTGATGATTACCAAATCCGCATTTTCTGCCTCAGCCGTCTGCTCATAATCGAGCTCCAGCAAAAAACCCCGGAGTGTCTCAGCGTCACGTTCATTCATCTGACAGCCAAAAACTGTCAGGCTGTATTTCTTCTTTGCCATTAACCTGCCTCGCCCGCCTTAATATTTTTTGTGTGAATTTCTATGTTTAAATGTTCTGGAGCGGTTGGCATAATCTTCAACCACGTGACCATTTCCTAAAAGCTTATACTTATAAATCAATAAGCCCTCTAGGCCTACAGGTCCCCGGGCGTGCAACTTGCCGGTACTTACACCCACCTCTGCCCCAAAACCATAGCGGAAACCGTCACTAAAGCGGGTGGAGCAGTTCCAAAATACGTTGCCCGCGTCAACAAAATCCATAAAGCGACGGGCCCTAGCCTCGTTTCCGGTGACAATGCTGTCGGTGTGTCCGGAGCCATACGTATTGATATGGTCAATGGCCTGTTCGAGGGTGGAAACAACCTTGATGGCCAGCTTATAATCAAGGTATTCGCTTCTCCAGTCTTCCTCTGTGGCAGGGTTAACAGCAATCAAAGCTTGTGTTCTGGCACAACCCACCAACTCAACATTTTTGCTGACCAGCACTTCTTTGATTACGGGTAAAAACTCGGCTGCAATCTTCTCGTGAACCAAAAGAGTTTCAGTGGCGTTACAAACGGCCACATATTGCGTTTTTGCATCTAGCACAATCTTTGCCGCCATTGCAATGTCTGCCTCTTTGTCCACATAACAGTGACAAATCCCATCTGCGTGACCCATTACCGGGATATTTGAATTGTCCATAATATGACGGACAAATTCATTGGAACCTCTGGGAATAATTAAATCAATCTGCTTGTCCATTTTAAGCATCTCGTTGACATCCGAGCGCGTCGTGAGGAGAGCAGCCCATTTCGGGGGAAGCCCGGCCTCCGTCGCAGCTTGGATAATAATTTCAGCTAAGATGGCGTTAGTCTCCTTTGCTTCTGCTCCGCCTTTCAAGAGCACTGCATTGCCGCTTTTGAGGCAAAGAGTAGCGATTTGCACAAGGGCATCCGGTCTTGATTCAAAGATAACTCCAATTACCCCAATTGGGCAGCTTACCTTGTACAACTCCAATCCATCGTCCAACTCTGTCGACAGCAATGTTTTGCCCACAGGGTCCGCTAAGGCTAGCAGGCTGGCGATACCTTCCGTTACATCAGCAATTTTTGCTTCATCAAATTTCAAACGTTTTAATAAAGGCTCCGGCAGATTTTCATTTTTGCTCCTTTCCAGATCCGCACGGTTAGCACTGATAATTTCATCTTTTCTGGTTTGCAGAGCTGCGGCGATGAGCCGCAGTGCTTTGTCTTTCAGTTCTGTGTTGGCAACAGCCAAGAGAAGACTAGCTTCCTCTACTTGTCTTGCCAGTTCATTTATATTCATGACGATCCCCCTGAACCATTTAGAATTTGCTCAATGTTGCTTCTGATGCTTTTGTTGCTTTTTTGTTATTATATCACAGTTTACGGCAGGAATTTGGTAAATGCGTCAGAATAAAGTTATTAGTGAATTTCTTCGTTTAAGTAGTCAAGGCAAAAAAATAAATTTAATTTAAACAGAGTTGGAGGTTTGAAATGCTTAGAAAGCTGATCCTGATCGTTTTAGCGCTACTTTTAGCCGCCACAGCTCTCGTACTTGCCCCCTCACTGTTGCCAAAGGCAACACCTTCTGTTACTGCGCCGCCTGTTGCCGGGGAAACTCCTCAGTTACCTGTCCTGCCGGAGCAATTTGCAGGCTTCCAGCTCGTTTCGTCCGAAAGCGGAGAAGCCGCAATGCGGGAAATTTTAAAGCTGCACCGAAATCCCTTTCCGCTGCTTGACGGTCTGATTGCACAGTATTCCGGGGCTGCGGAGGTAACAGTCTGGGTCTCTCTCTCTCCCACAGCAGCTGAAGCCGAGATGCTAATGGAACGGATGATCGAAACAATGCCGGCCAGCACTGTTTTTAAAGAAGAGTCAATCTTCCCAATGGAGGGGCAGCAAATCTATCATGTTACCGGCATGGGCATGGATCATTACTACTGGCTAGACGGCCTCTACGTTTACTGGTTGGCAGTGGGAGAAATTCCTGAACCATTAGCAGTGTTGGAGGCATTTATGCAGACCCTCTAAAAAGCCGATATTTCGCGCAAGGCAGCTATAATGGCAGCTACGTCGTCTGCTGTGTTTTGATAGCCCAGAGAAAACCGTACTGTTCCTTGCGGGAAAGTGCCGATGGTTTTGTGAGCCAGTGGCGCACAGTGCAGACCGGCTCTGGTTTGAATTCCATAAGCCTGGTCCAGCATAAAGCTTAAGTCGCTGCAATCTACCCCCGCCATGTTGATCGAGACGGTGTAAACAGATTTAGCTGCTTCTTTTGTCCCGTGTATCGTCAGACCGTTAATTTCAGCCAAACCGGAAAGCAGACTTTCCATTAGCGTGGTTCTTTCCTTGCAAATCACAGCTAAACCCGTATCAGAGATCAAGCGCACTCCGGCTGCCAAACCGGCAATGCCCGGCATGTTTTGTGTGCCGCTTTCAAATTTGTCCGGCAAAAAATCCGGCTGATACTCATCTTCGGATCGACTTCCGGTTCCTCCTTCTATTAGTGGTCTTGTCACGGTTGCCGCACGTCGGCTGATGCAAAGTCCGCCGATGCCCGGCGGCCCTAAGAGGCCTTTATGGCCGGTAAACGCTAGATAATCACACTGTAAAGCAGCAAAGTCCACTACTTCTGTGCCGGCAGTTTGCGCCGCATCTACACAGAAAAATGTATCTGTTCCCGCCAACATTTCTCCCGCCTCATAAACGGGAAGAATTGTCCCTGTTACGTTAGAGGCGTGTGTGAGCACAACAAGCCGCGTATTTGGCCGCAAAGCTCGGCGAAGCTTAAGCAAATCCAGCGTTCCGTCCGGAGCACACGCAAGCTGTTCGAGCAAAACATTTTTTTCCCGAGCTAAACGGGAGAGCGGCCGGACAACAGCATTATGTTCCATGGAAGAGATCAACACATGATCACCTTCCGCCAGCAAACCCTTGAATACTAAATTGAGCGATGTAGTTACGTTTGGAGTGAAAATAATTTGTTCCGGTTCCGGAACAGCCAAAAGGCGAGCCAACAAGCCTCTTGCCTCATAAACCATTCTGGCTGCAGCGAGCGACTTATGATACGCCCCGCGTCCAGGGCTGCAGCCAATATCGCGCAAATAGTGAACCATATTTTCCACCACTTCCGGAGGCCTAGGAAATGTGGTGGCGGCATGGTCGGCGTAAATTTCCCTCATCACGGAGCCTCCTGACGAAAAAATGTGCTCAGGTTTGCATAAAGCGCACGAACAGCCGGCGAAAACACCCGTTTTTGATGATAGACCAACCAAAACTCCCGTTTCAGCCTTTGACCGGCTAAAGGGCGAATATCTAACAGGCCAAACTCAGCATACTCTTCCACCACGAAGCGGGAGATGACAGTTAGCCCCACTCCCTGCCTGACCGCCTGTTTGATTGTTTCCTGATTATCAAAGATGGAGACCTTGAACTGCTCCAGTGTATAGCCGGCGTTTCGTAATTCCCGTTCAAATATAGAGCGAGTCCCTGAACCTGGTTCTCGCAACAGAATCTTTCGCCCGAGCAAGTCGCCGCCGGTCAGCGAATCGTGCCGCAAAAGGTCACTATACTCCTCCCGCCTAGGAATGGCTACAATCAATTCATCCTCAAGAACCGGCTCAAAAACCAGATGAGGCAGTAGGTTCTTCTCCCCAACTACACCCAGAGGATAGTGGTAGCGAAAAATATCTTCACAAACTTGACGGGAATTTTCTTGACGCAAGGTAACAGAAACTGAAGGATATTGCGCTTCAAAGGCTGCGATCGCTCGAGGCAACAGGTATTGGCAGGGAACGGAACTCGCGGCCACCATCAGCATTTCCTTCCCCAATTCCCCCTGCCCTTGCAGCTCTGTTAATGCCACCGTCCGCATATCCAACATATCACGTGCATGGCGGTAAAGAGATTCTCCGGCCTGGGTAAGTAGCAATTCACTTTTACCCCGGTCAAACAGCGGCATCCCTAATTCTGTTTCCAGGTTTTTTACATGGGCGCTGACTGTGGGCTGGCTTAAAAAAAGAATTTCTGCGGCACGGGAAAAGGAACGATGGCCTACTACCATAACAAAAGCTTCAAGCTGATAAAACTCCACTGTCTCACCCACCTTTCTTTTATCTTTTTATTATATTGTTCGCAAAAGATTGTGTTAAATCCTGCCTGCTCCAGTAAAGCGAATCGCAAATCCTGTGAAAAGCTTTGAACAGGACGACCAGGCTCGACAAAGATTAACCTACCAAACAGGCTTCTCTTGTGTTACAATAGTTAATGGCAAGAGAAGAAGAACAGTGAGATAATATAAGGAGTTGGTTAGCCTGAACCAGCCGGCTTTGATAGCAGATTATTTTTTTACTATTTTACGTTACGCCTTATTTGCCCGAATTCTGCTCTCTTGGATTCCACATAATCCGGAGAATCCATTGCTGAAAATACTCTACGAAGGAACTGAGCCCCTTTTAGCGCCGTTTCGCCGCCTAATGCCGCGCAGCGCCTTACCGATTGACTTGTCGCCGCTGATTGCCATGCTGGTCTTGAGTATCATCCATCAAACAGTAGTCAGCGCCCTCTCACGCATTTAGCAAGCTTAAGACCTCCTGCGAGTAGAAAACAACGCAGGAGGTCTTAATTTTTAACAAACCTGAAAGATTGACAAACGGAAAAAAATAGGATATAAATTAATTGTCAGTAATTAATACTAATTAGGAGGCAATAATGATGGATTTAGTTAATGAAAGCAAAATCGGCATTTGTCTAGGCACTTGCGTAATTGATGAGGTTGGCAATGAATTTAAAGGAGAAAGCTGGGAAGTCGGAATCTACTTAGCAATGGCTCGTCAAGCACATCGGGAAGGCCTTCCCGAAATTGCCATTGTTTTAAAAGAAATCGCTTTGGAAGAAGCAAATCATGCAGCTCTTTTTGCCGAGCTTTCCGGCAGAATATCTACCAGCACTAAAGAAAATATTGAGAAAATGCTTGCCGGCGAAATTTCCGCCAATAAAGGCAAAAGGGAAGCAGCCATGAAGGCCAAAGATGCTGGACTTGATCACGCTCACGATATTTTGGATGAAACCAGCCGGGATGAAGGACGTCACGCCCGAGCCCTGCAGGGTTTGCTGAATCGTTACTTTAAGTAAAGAAGTGCATATTTTAGCTTTTACGCTCCGGATAGCCTGAGATCCGGAGTTTTTTTATTGCCAATTCGGCCATGGCTTTGTAGCCGTCAAGATTAGGGTGACAACCATCGACAGTAAGTTCGACTTTGAAGCGTTTATCCTCAGCAAGAAATGCCTTGTGAAACGGAATAAGCGGAATATCCTCTTTTTTAGCAGTTTCCTGAATAAACGCGCGATATTCCCCTAAAACAGCCTCCACCTGAGGCTCGTCCACAGGAATAGGTGTGGCTAGCAGAGGATAAATTTTCTGTTCACGGCAACGAAGACAGATCTCTCTAATATTTTGGGTCACGGTACGCAGGTCTTGCCCCCAGTAGGCATCATTTGTTCCTCCCAGCAATAGCAAATGACTGGGATTGTGGTTAAAGGCCTGAGAGAGCCTGTGCAGCATCAAGGTAGTCGTATCGCCATTAATTCCCCCATTTATGATGGCCAGTCCCGTTTTCTGTGCCAATATCCGAACCCAAGAATGGTCCGGACCGTAGGGAAATCCGTATGTAATCGAGTCTCCCAGTGCATAGATCTTGATTCTCATCTTTAATCACCCGTTATTTTCGTTCTCCGTTCTATCTTGGTTTTCCTGCTACTCAGCAGTTCCCACGCGATATTTTGACGGAACAGAGCGATAGCTATCTTGTGAAAGCATTTCCCGGCTTATTACTTCGCCATTCATTTTGGTGACTCGCCAAACAGTCACATGATAACCAGGTTGACCTTTTTTGAGCCGTTCGCGAACACCTTTTGGCAAATCTGCAGTCATGATAATTTCCTCTGCTGCTTTGATGCTGGTAAGATCTGTTGTAAGAATTGTGACTTCATGCCCGGGAATCACTTTGCCATAAAACGTAACGGTTAATTTGTTTCCGTCAATAAATGTTCGCAACCAAACGGCATGGTTGCGGTCATTTAGAAACTTTAGGTCAATCCAGCCGTAGGAGATGGTGGCATCACGGCCGGGAGACAGATAAGACACGGCTAAACCGTGATTTCTGCGTTCCACAATACTAAGGTCGGCTAGTAGGATTGTATTATATAGTGTGGAAGAAACCTGGCAGATACCACCGCCTATTCCTTCCACCAGTTCGCCACCAACGATAACGGGCGCTTCTCTATATCCTCTCTGAGCTGTGGCTTTACCTACCACCTTATTGAAAGAAAACTGGTCGCCTGAAAAAACCAGCGTTTTATCAATTGCTTTGGCGGCAAGCTGAATATTATGATTTCTGTTTATATCGTCGGCAGCAAAGGTAGTGCTAAAAGTGGCTATCGGCTCCCGTACGTTCAAACTTTCAAGATAGGCTGCTGTAATCGTCGCCGTTACCGGCTTTTCTGCAAGGTAAAGTCTTTTCTTCTCTGAGTAGTTTTCCAGCCCTTGCTCTAATACCGCCAAAGTTGTAGCAAAATCCAATTCCCTGCCGTTTTTGTCCGGAATGATTTCCACCCGTTTTCGATCATCAGCAAGGGCAAATATCGCATCCTGCGGTTCTTGCCAAATAACTTTTGCAGCTACTGCCAAGGCTTGGCGAAAAAGAGCCGAATCGACTATAAAATTAGGTTTCAAGTTAATAGTTCTGTTTCTCAGGTAAAACCGCTGTAAGCAAGAAAAAAAGTGGTACTCCTCCCGACCCACAGCATGCGCTTCTGCTATGGTGGATTCTATGTCAGGAGCAATCCCCAACTCAAAAAAGCTGCCAGACCACTTATTCCCTTGGAAAATCAAACTAATTTCCCGATCAGGAAGCCTTTCCTGCCTAAATTTTTCCCGGAGCAACTCAGCCGCTTCTTCGGTTCTTTTACCGCCGACGTCAAGGCCGTCAACGAAGATACCGGCATATATTCTGTCTTGATGATAGAAATAATCTGCCACAAGAAAGAGCAGGAGTAAGCTAAGAACGGCAAACAGCCAGTGCAGTCTTTTTTCTTTACTCATTTTCTGCCCCCGCATTTATGAAAATACAATTTCTAGTACTATAGATATCGAAAAGTGGCGCAAATTATGATAAAAAGCCGTGGACAGAGTGCTGGGATAATTTTCTGCTGATTATTATGCATATTAACAAAAACCCTGGACAAGATAGAGATGAACCTCATAGGCGGCCGAAAGTCTATAAGTAAATTAATCAAATTTACTTTTGACTCAACAAAAACCAACTGTGAGGTTCTTTCTTTTTGCCTCACCTGCTTCGTCTTGGGATAATTTTCTGCTGATTATTTTGCATAGTTACGAAAACCCTGGACAAAATAATAATGAACCTCACAGGCGGCTGAAAGTTCGAAGTAAATGGCTCAGTTTACCTTCGACTTACAAAACACCAACTGTGAGGTTCTTCTTTTTAATTCATTTTTGTTAAGAACTAAATATGATTCCACTGCAATAACTCGCCCAATATATGGAATTTATGAAAAACAAAAAGACCAGAAAATAACCTATAAAAGCCTATAAACACTGGGTTTTGCGGCCTTTTTATGCTATAATAGAAGAAGA
>JAGXTN010000149.1 GCA_018333455.1 Dethiobacter sp.
AAAGATGCGTTTTTCTTGTCCGCTAGGGGCTGCCGCCCCTTCGGCGAGCCTGCGGGCTCTGAGCACCCCGCAAGAGTAAGGGGCACGCCCCTTACAAACCCCAACGCATAGGATCGTAGCTTCCCTGAACAATATAATTTCCTATGCTAAAATAATAAATAACCCGGTTAAAACCGGGTTATTTATCTTGCTACTGCTTTAGCATGGCCTCGCCGCAACATACGAGCGTGCCTCCTCCGCTCTCCACCACTGATACAACATTACCACAAATATCGCACTTATAAACTTCCCCTACTTTGGTTGTCATTTAATCACTCCCTTTCGATATTTTGTCATTATCGGTAATTCTTGTTCGCTTTCCGCATCGCTTAATACATCACTAATCAGCAAATTGGACTTGTCCAACAAATCCAAATCGAATGGCTCCTGATATAGAAACCCATCGCCAGTCTTAAATATCCGCACCACCGGCCGCAAAGGCATCTCCTTGCGATTCTTAACTACTATTCCCAGATAACCGTTACTGAGACGGAGAGCCGTACCCACCGGGTAAGGTGCTATATGTTTTAAGAAAGAAGCAAGCAGCGAGCGATCATATGCTTCTGCACAATCAGTAATTATTTCTATCGCCATATGGGGTTTCATACCTAAACGATAGGGCCGGTCGGCCGTAAGCGCGTCGTAGACGTCCACAATCATCACCAGTCGAGCATAAGAATGAATATCATCTCTTTCAAGATTATGCGGGTAACCGCTGCCGTCGCAGCGCTCATGATGTTGCGCCACCACTTTGGCACTGTTAGGAGAAAAGTTAGCCTGACTAGTCAAAATTTCAAAGCCGAAGCTGGGATGTTTTTTTACTTCACTATATTCTTCCGGGGTAAGGCTTCCTTTTTTCTTTAAAGTAAATTCACTAATCCAGATTTTACCTAAATCATGCAGCAGAGCGCCTGCTCCCAACTCTTCCAGCCGTGATTGGGAAAGAGCTAAATCTGCGGCATTTAGCAGAGACAATACGCAAACATTTACAGAATGGAAGAATGTGTAGTCATCAACATCTCGGATATCCGCTAGATTTGTCACCACATCTTTATTGGCCAGCACTTCATGAACCAGCTTCTCCACAATTGCAGAGAAATGCTTGTCAAGTAAAAGACTATTCCGTTTAGGCAGCTTGGCGCTTTGCAGCGTTTTTTTGACCGTTTTTACTGCCTGGCGGCGTGTTTCTTGCGAAACTACTTCACTCACCAGTACATCACTTAGAAATGGGTCACTGATAAACACAAAAGAAATTCCGGCACGCCATAAACTGCTGATATAATTGCTTTTTAGTTCAATCCCGGCGTTTAGCCATAATTGTCCGTCCGGTCCAAAAACCGGTCGATACAGCACCATCCCGGGACGCAACAATGAAACGGGTATTTTGCGCACGGCACTCCTTATTCTCCTTCATTCTAATGCTTTCATTATAGCTTAAATTATCCATATTGAGAAGACTAACGAGTTTTTTTGATTTCATTAATTGTAAATCATTGGGGTATATTGTATGATGAAGGCAGGCAGCAACCTGCCATTTCATGATAATTTAGGAGGAATGCTTTTTGGAGAAATGGGTTTGCACAGTATGTGGCTATGTTTATAATCCGGAGGAAGGCGATCCGGACAACGGGATAATTCCCGGCACAACCTTTGCTGAACTACCAGAAGACTGGGAATGTCCTGAATGCGGTGTCGGTAAAGATATGTTTGAAAAAGAATAGCAGCCTGTGAGGCTAACGGGTTCCGTTTTGAGGTGCAAAATCAAGAATTCTACCCAAAAAAAGATGTGAAATCGCTCTTGGTTTCGCGTCTTTTTTTTGTCCTTATAAATAAAGGAACAGCTGCCATTATGTTCTCAAATCGTAAAGGAA
>JAGXTN010000108.1 GCA_018333455.1 Dethiobacter sp.
CTAGGGGCTGCCGCCCCTTCGGCGAGCCTGCGGGCTCTGAGCACCCCGCAAGCGTAAGGGGCACGCCCCTTACAAACCCCAACGCATAGGATCGTAGCTTCCCTGAACGATATAATTTCCTATGCTAGCACAAAGATAGAGAAGGCCGCCGTGAAATCACGGCGGCCTTCTCTATCTTTTAAACTATTTTTTGTCTCCACGGACAATGTCTTTGATTTTCATCAATCGGACTAGAGCGCCCCGCTCGTTTTCATCCAGCTTCATACTGATATATTTAATGGTATGCTGAAGTTGGGGAATGAGCACGTGTTCCAAAGCGTTAACACGGCGGCGAGTTTTATCAATTTCATCAGCCAGCAGGTAAACCGCCTTTTCCAATTCAGCCAAGTGAATCAAGTGCGGCAACACCTTAGCCAGTGTGTCGATGGAAGAATCGAGCTCCCCGGAAGTATTGGCGAAGCCGTATGGTGTGGCATCGCCTTCTGTATCCTTATCTTCCAGATTGGTGATTTGCGGGACATGCACGCTCATCACATTCTTCGTTTTTACATCCACTTTCACCGCTGCTTTAGGATACATGATAGCTTCTTCCAGCGTTTCCCCCGACATCACGGCACTGGCTAGGAGGAAGTTGGCAAAGGAGCGAGAAAGCTCCTTTTCCACATTGGTGCGCAGTTCCTTATTTTCACGTACTAATTTAAGGAAAACGCGCATCAGCTCATCACGCTTATCTTTGAGGAGTTTATGGCCGCGCTGAGCCATTTTGAGCCGGCCTTTCAAACGGTTAAACTCCATCCTTGTAGGGTTTACGCGGATTTCCATACCCTACTCCCCCTTAACGGGCAGGTACTTTTCCAGATACTCGTCGCGAACACGCTTAAGCTCCGTGCGAGGCAGAAGGGCCAGCAGCTCCCAACCGATGGTGAGAGTATCAACAATACTGCGGTTTTCATTTTCGCCCTGTTTAATGTAGCGGTTTTCAAACTCATCGGCAAAACGGGCAAACATCTTGTCCGAATTGCTTAGCGCCGCCTCACCAAGAATTGCCGCCAGTTCTTTTGCCTCTTTACCACGCGCATAGGCAGCGTAAAGCTGGTTTAAGACGTCCGCATGGTCTTCCCTAGTCTTGCCTTTGCCAATCCCTTTATCTTTCAGGCGGGAAAGGGACGGCAAAACGTCTACAGGGGGGTAGATACCTTTCCGGTTCAAAGAACGGTTAAGCATAATCTGCCCTTCCGTAATGTAGCCGGTAAGGTCGGGAATCGGGTGCGTCTTGTCATCCTCCGGCATGGTCAGGATGGGAATTTGGGTAATAGAGCCTTCACGGCCGCGAATCCGACCGGCACGTTCATAAAGCGTGGCCAAGTCGGTATAGAGGTACCCCGGATAGCCGCGGCGACCCGGCACTTCTTTACGGGCGGCTGAAATCTCGCGCAAAGCCTCAGCATAGTTAGTCAAATCGGTCAAGATAACGAGAACATGCATCCCTTTTTCATACGCCAAATATTCCGCGCAGGTAAGCGCCATCCGCGGGGTAGCAATCCGCTCAATGGCAGGGTCGTCCGCCAAATTGATGAACAGAACGGAACGATCGATAGCGCCGGTTTTCCGGAAGTCGGAGATGAAGAAGTCGGCTTCTTCAAAGGTAATCCCCATGGCGGCAAACACCAAAGCGAACTTACCCTCGCCGCCGAGCACCTTAGCCTGACGGGCAATTTGCGCCGCCAGACGGTTATGAGGCAAACCGGAACCGGAAAAAATCGGCAGCTTCTGTCCCCGCACGAGAGTATTTAAGCCATCAATGGTAGAAACACCCGTCTGAATAAACTCGGACGGAAAGTTGCGCGCGTAAGGGTTCAGCGGCAAACCGTTAATATCCAGGCGCTGTTCGGGAATAATTTTGGGCCCATTGTCCCGTGGACGGCCCAAACCGTCAAAAACGCGCCCCAGCATATCCATGGAAACCGGCAGTTCAATCCCTTTGCCCAAGAAGCGAACTTTTGAACCGCTTACGCTCATCCCGCTGGTACCTTCAAAAATCTGGACGAGCGCTTTGTCGCCGCTCACTTCCAGCACGCGACCGCGCCGCGTTGAACCGTCCTTTAGTTCAATTTCGGCTAGTTCGCCGAACTTGATGCCTTCTACCTGTTCGACAAGCATCAAGGGGCCGATAATCTCAGAAACGGTACGATACTCTTTTTGCATGGTGGCTCCTCCTTCCCTACGCGTACTGCTGCTCGAAGTCATCGCCGCCGGCGGTAAGACCGGCAATCTGTTCCTTCAGGGCAGCTTCAATTTTATCTATTTGAGCCATATCGCTTTCTGCCAAGTAACGGGCACGGGCGATCTGATCGCGAACAGGAAGATTTAAGATCTCCAGGAGGTTAGCGCCCCGCTCAGCGGCCCGTTTTGCTTCATGATGAAATGCCATAATCAATTTGATCATTTTGAACTGTTTTGCGAGAGAGGCATAGGTGTCTACTTCGTGGAAGGAATTCTGGTGCAAAAAGTCTTCCCGGATGGATTTAGCTGTCTCCAGGACAAGGCGCTCCTTTTGAGAAAGGGCGTCAACACCGACTAAACGCACGATTTCCTCCAATTCCGCTTCTTCCTGTAAAATACGCATCGCTTCGCTGCGCAGTTCAACCCACTCGCCGCCCAAGTTATTGCGGTAGAAATCATCGAAGGTGTCGGTATAAAGTGAGTAAGACAGGAGCCAGTTAATTGCTGGGAAGTGACGACGGTAGGCAAGTGCGGCGTCCAAACCCCAAAATACTTTCACGATGCGCAGCGTGTTCTGCGATACCGGTTCGGAAAGGTCGCCGCCGGGAGGCGATACGGCGCCTACTGCAGTCAGGGCACCAACGCGGCCATCACTGCCAAGGCAGGTCACTTTGCCGGCCCGCTCATAAAACTCGGCGACACGTGAACCAAGGTATGCCGGATAACCTTCTTCACCAGGCATTTCTTCAAGACGACCGGACATTTCACGGAGCGCCTCTGCCCAGCGGGAGGTGGAGTCTGCCATAAGCGCCACTGAGTAGCCCATATCACGAAAATATTCAGCCAAGGTGATTCCGGTGTAAATGGAGGCCTCACGAGCGGCTACGGGCATATCCGAAGTGTTGGCAATCAACACTGTCCGCTTCATCAAAGGCTCACCCGATTTAGGGTCTTTTAGCTCAGGAAATTCATTTAAGACGTCCGTCATTTCATTGCCCCGCTCACCGCAACCAACATAAACGACGATTTCCGCGTCGGCCCATTTGGCAAGCTGATGCTGCGTAACAGTTTTACCGGAACCGAAAGGACCTGGGATACAGGCGGTGCCGCCTTTGGCAACAGGGAAAAACATGTCCACAACTCGCTGCCCGGTTATGAGCGGCTCGTTGGGGGAGAGCTTCTCTGCGTAAGGACGGCCTTTACGTACCGGCCATTTTTGCATCATCTGCACATCTGTTGTTTTGCCGTCTTTTTCCAGCTTGGCGATGGTGTCTACCACGGTGGCTTCGCCGTTATGGAGAAAAGAGATCTTGCCGCTCACGCCGGGCGGAACCATAATTTTGTGGAGCACCAGAGTCGTCTCCTGAACCGTCCCTAGCACGTCCCCGGCTTGTACTTCGTCGCCCACTTTTGCTTTGGCGACAAAATTCCACTTTTTATGACGGTTTAAAGATTCTACTTCGACACCGCGGGTAATCCTGGCGCCGATCTGGTTGTAAATTTCATCCAAGGGACGCTGGATACCGTCGTAAATGGACTCAATCAAACCAGGGCCTAATTCCACGCTTAGAGGCAGGCCGGTAGAATATACCGGTTCGCCGGGGCCAAGACCGCTTGTTTCTTCGTAGACCTGAATAGAGGCACGATCTCCACGCACTTCGATAATTTCACCAATCAGCCGCTTGTCGCTGACGCGTACCACATCAAACATTTTGGCGCCCGTCATATTTTCGGCGACGACAAGCGGGCCGGAAACCTTGACGATTTTACCCACATTTTCCGTATTGGTCAAAGCTAACTACCCTCTTTCCCAAATAAGATATCAGCGCCAATGGCTTTTTCTGCATTCTTCTTGATCTGCATCATCCCAAGACCTAGGGAACCTTGGTTATTTGGGATGAGGACGACCGCCGGCAAGAGCCTTTTATGCAACTCTTCAAGCTGCGGTTGAATCTGTTCTGCCACGGCTTCAGTAATGCAGATAACAGCAACTTTTTCCCGCACAATTTCACTTAAGGCGCGGGCCGCTTCGTCACCGCCGGTAACCGGATATGTGGCGACGCCAAGCGCTTTAAAACCCAAAATGGAGTTTTTATCGCCAACTACCGCTACCTTATACATAGACATCACGTAACCTTTCCTTGATCTCTTCGGTGGGCAGTTGGTTGATTTTGCCGACCATAATAATGCGAATCATCTTAATTTCGCTTTCCTTGGCAAGCAGGTAGCCAATAATCGGCTCCGGGCCAAAGGTCACGTATTTTGCTTGTTTCGCATACTTGATTAAATGGTCGTCAGCCAACTTTTCGTAACGAGTCAGCGTATCAGTTTTCTGATACGTCTGAATCCCTTCCTCCACCACTTGGGCGTAGGGGCTAAACATCAGCCGGTCCACCAGCACTTCCAGCGGTTCCACCAACTGCACAAGTTTATTCATATCAACATTGCCTTGCGGCAATAGTGCCTGTTGCAGAAAATCCTTGGGACGGTTGGCGCGGCGGACGCGCAGATAGGTTTTAATGTTTAACAAATCAACCAGACTGGTAAAATACCCCTTCAGAAACGGGGATTTTTGTGCGTCCACCGCATCTTTAAGCTCTTCATACATGGCGCGATCCAAAAGCAGACCCACCAACTGGGGATCCGGTTCCAGGCGGAGCAATTCGGAAAGCTTCTCTGCCGCCTGTCGCATATGAGCTGGCAGATTGCGATAATCATCGTCGCTGACGGCACGAATCAGTTCAGCCAAGGGAATATTGCCGACTTCTGGCACCAGCAGTTCATCGCGCTTTTCCGCCAACTTGTTTGCTTTAATCAGCACTTTAAGATTATGATAATCGAACTTTATAGCAAAAAGATTAATCAGCTCAGGTTCTGGGGAGATTTTACGCAATTCCACGTAAATACGTCGCAGTTCGGCATCCAGCATTTTTTCAAACTGGTGTACGCTGCCCAGATCAGCCAGGTACTCGCCATATTCACTCTCTCCCAGCACCTTCAGCGCCTCATCAGCGCTTCTAGCCTCTACCATACGATCGATTTTGCCGCGATCCAGCAGCCGTGTTTCCATAGCACGGATCCGGCCGACAGCATAGGCATACCGGTCACTATTTGGCACGCTCCAAGCCTCCTTTCAAGCCGAAGGCGGGATGTCAGAAGGGGATGAGCCGGACGGTGCCGGCACTAGCCTCTTCTTCTTGCCGCTCCAGCAACATTAAGATCTCTAGCCAAAAAGGATTGCCGCCACTTCCGGCTCCAACTGGTCACGCTGTATCCCCAGAATGGAGTCAAAGGAGTTATTAATTTCTACATCTCCGCTGCGCAGAATAAAGCCACCCTGCATTTCACTAGTTTCGGCGGAGAGAGTCAAGTTTCCCTTTTTGCCCTGCTGGGTCAGTGCTTGATTGACACGAGCCAAGAATTCCGGTGTAAACCGCCCCCGGTCAGACTGGGAAACGACTACTTCTTCAGCACCGGATTGCGCTGCGGCAAGGAGCATGGAGAAGAGAATTTCTTGATACGCTTTTTGATCAAGCAGACTAAGACGGTTGAGTGCCTGTTTAAAAGTCTCCTCAATCATCTTTCCCTTAGCCGCTAGGATGGCTTTGCGGGCGTCTAACTCCGCAATCGTCTGTGCGCGGCTGCGCCGCTCCCCGGCGTGAACGGCCGCCAATTCCAATACGTTGATTTTCTTGGCGGCGGCTTCTCCCTCGCCCTTGGCAAGGATCTCTGAGGATTTTTGGCGAGCTTCAGCCAAAACATCCGCAGCTTGACTACCGGCTTCTGCCAAAATCTTTTCCTTGAGCTTATTGGCTCCTGACATCAGGCAGCCCTCCTTAAATTCCAAAGAGAATCATGATAGACATCAGCAATGCAAGCACGGCGTATGTTTCTACCATAACAGCATAAATAATGGCCTTACCCAGTTCTTCGGGACGCTTGGCAATCAATAGCACGCCGCTGGCAGCAGCTTTGCCCTGAGCAATAGCAGACATCAGGCCTACAAACGCAATGGGCATGGCGGAGAAGAAATAAAGCCAACCTTCAGCCATGGTAATGTCCATAGGGTTGCCGCCAATCATGCCTGTACGTTGCAGGATCAAAAAGCCGATCAGCAAACCATAAATCCCTTGTGTACCGGGCAGCGCTTGGAGCAAAAGGGTGGGACCGAATTTATCCGGGTCTTCAGTGACTACGCCGGCAGCCGTCTGACCGACAATCCCGATACCAATAGCAGACCCAATACCGGCTAACAATACAGCAAAAGCAGCACCGACAATTGCGAGAGACAACCCACTCATAGTTTCAATCATTGATAAAAAGCCTCCTTTTTCTTCCATCTCTTCTGGGAAAACTACTCTTTAACTCATTCTTTTTTGTTATTTATTTTGCAATTCAGACTGAATTTGAATGCTTCTTGTCTTCAGCCTAAACGGCACAAAAGCACGTCCGCCGCCTTCGTAAAAGCGGTTATAAAACTCGATATACTGGAGACGACTGGAGTGGATGTAAGAACCAAGCGTGTTGATAATCAGGTTAAACGTATGGCCAGCAAGCAATACGATCACCATCACCACATAACCAATCGGATGTCCGGCCAGCAGCCCTGCCATGGTATTGATCGCGAGAGCGATAACGGCCGTGGCCAAGCCGAGCGCCAGCAAACGAGAGTAGGAAAGCACATCACTAAGGTACCCGGTAATATTGTAAAGCGAGAGAAGTCCGGAGAGAAACTTCTTAATGATGGTGGGTTGTGAGCGCCCCTGAGTCAGAATCAAGCCGCCTGCACCCGCCAGCGCCATAGACTGTGCGATGCCGCCCATGCCTGGTGCGATAAAAAGCAACAATCCAATGATCAGCAGATACCAGAACCCGACGTCGAAAATGGCATCCAGTATTTTGCCTTGCCTTACCAGCCGATAAAACTGAATAGCCATGCCGAAGAAGATCTGGATGATGCCCAGCGCGAAAGCGTAAATGAGCATTCTCATCGGGTCGGCTAAGGAATCGAAGAAGAGCGGTGCGCCAAGCAGTGGCAACCCAAACCATCCTCCCACCAGCCAGCCAAAGAGCACGGTCGAAAGACCGCCGGCAAGAAAAATCCACATCAGATTGCGAGCCGGCCCGGTCTTAATCAACTTCAAGCCGATAATGCCAAGCAAAGCAATAACCACACCATAGCCGGCATCCGTCATGCAAAGACCAAAGAAAACAATAAAAAACGGAGTAAGCATCGGGGTCGGGTCAACGCCGCGCGGGCTCGGTGTGCCGTAAAGCTTAGTGATAAAGTCAAACGGGGCGAAAAGCGGTTTATTTTCCAGCACCACCGGAAATGCTTCCTTTTCTTCCGGCTCACGCGCCAAAATTTCTACCGTTTCACAAGCTGCCGCCAGCTTCTTTTTCAGCTCGGGCAAATCCGCCTGGCAAATCCAACCCTCAAGAATAAACGCGTTGCCCGTACGGGCTAAATTGGCTACGACCTGCTTTTTATCCCGCTCCAATGTTAGATAATCGAGGAAATAATTAAGCTGGTCACGATATTTCAGCTGTTCTGCGGCGTCTGCCAAAGCAGCCTTGCGCTCATTCTCCGCCTTGACCAGCTCTTGCTCAATGCGCTTGAGGTTTTCGGCCGCAGTCCCCTGCAGTTGTGGGAAGTTTTGCCGATTAAAGTTGCGTTGCTTTAAGATGGCCGGCACATCTTCAGCGCCCGATACGTGATATAGCACGAACACGAATGATTCGCCGCGGTCACTATTTATTTCTTGTAAATAGCAAGCAGGTGCCGCCGCGGCAAGCTCTGCTCCGGCCTGCGCCAATTCGGCGGCAGGCAGTGTGCCTAGTTCCGTCCGGACAAGCGGTGTTGCCTTAATTTCTTCCAGGGGAACGTCCAGCTTAACCCAGGGAGTCAGCTGAATCTTTAGGTTTTGCAAACGTGTCTCTTCGTTGCGCAAGAGCATCAGTTTTTCATCAGTCTTGCGCAGTGCCACATAAACATTACTGCTTACTTTGTCCCACTCAGCAGCGCTACCGCTTAATTCCGCTGAATTTACAACCATTTTGCTGTCGTTCAAAGCGGCCAGCAAGCTTTTCTTTGCAGGGTAATAGCGCTGCAGAAAGTCCAAGGAAAAGCGCACATCGGCAAGCCGCGCTTCCAGTGACTGCAAAGCTTCCTGCTCTTGGTCTCCTTCCACCATTTCCGCCCAGGCTTGACCTTCCACGTCCTTGGCCTGAAGATCACTGACCTCCAAAACGCCAAGTTGCTGCAGAATAGCCAGGACCTTATCCTTTTCAGCCTGGTGGGCAACTAGGTAGAGCTTGTTCATTTTAGCTATGCCCATAGCTTTTCACGATCCTCTCCATAACCATGGTTATTGCCGCTTCCTGTTTGCTACGTGCGGCAGCCACAATCTTTTCAATCTCTTCCGCCGCACGCTGCTGAATCGGAGCAACTAAACCCTGGCCATCTTGTTCCCCGGCAGCCACGACTTGGCGAGCTTCTGCCTCTGCCGCAGCCACAAACTGCTGGTAGACTTCAGCCGCTTTCAGTTCCGCTTCCTGCACCATTCTGCGTGCCTCAAGATATGCACTTCGTTTGGTTTCTTCAGCCTGCTCCTCTGCGGACCGAATCTCTCTAATCATCTCCACCAACAAACGCATTCACCTCCCCCATTATTACTTGGAAAACATGTCAGGAACCGGCGGCAGCTACCGGCCAGACAAACACATGAAACTAGACCGACCCCCGTGCTACTTCTTGAGAAGTAGCCTGATAGCCTGCCTAAACCCTACAAACAGCCCAAGTAAAACACCCAATATGATGAACAAGGGCGGATTGCCAAATTTTTCACCCAGGTACTGGCCTAAAAAAATCCCCGCAAGCAGCGGTGCGACTATGAAAAGAGCCAGATTCACGGCTAGACCAAGACCTGAGTAGTCTTCGGGATTAAACTTTGCCACAAAACCCCTTCTTTGCTGCGCTGACATTAAAGTTTCCGGCAATTTTCTGGGATAATTTCCCATACAAAGATAATTGTTCTAGTCTTTTGCAGCGTTTTTACTGACAGAAAGGCAGTTCTCCCGAATTGACCATATTCATATTCGACAGTATTTTTGAAATCCCTTCCCGCTTTTCTAATCTTCACAGCTCAATTAAAGATTATTTTTGAAATTTTCTGATACAGCACCATTTTCGGAACTTTCAAATAATATGCCCCTTGAAACCAGTCCTAGCGCCTGACCACAGTTGCCACACCTTGACCACCGCCAATGCAAAGTGTGGCAAGCCCTACTTTCGCATCCCGGCTTTGCATAGCAAAAAGCAACGTGACAAAAATCCGGGCACCGCTGGCGCCGATAGGGTGGCCAATGGCAATGGCGCCGCCATTTACATTGACTATCTCCAGATTAAACTCCAGTGTTTTAGCTACAGCCAGTGCTTGGGCGGCAAAAGCCTCATTTGCTTCAATTAACTCCAGGTCGCCTAAAGACAGGCCTGCTTTAGCCAATGCTTTTTGCGTGGCTTTAATCGGGCCTGTGCCCATGACCCTCGGCTCCACACCGGCAGAAGCAAAAGAGGCGATGGTGGCAAGCGGCAAAAGTCCCAGCGCCTTTGCTTTTTCCGCAGACATTAACACGACAGCTGCTGCGCCGTCATTAATGCCGGAGGCATTACCGGCAGTTACTGTGCCATCTTTTTTAAAAGCGGGATTAAGCTTGGCTAAGGCGGCAACGGTGGAACCTTGTTTAGGGAACTCATCGGTATGGAAGCTGACAGGGTCTCCTTTGCGTTGCGGAACTGGCACCGCAATAATTTCATTGAGAAAACTACCGTTTGCTATGGCTGCCGCAGCACGGCGCTGACTTTCCGCCGCCAGGGCATCTTGCTCTTCCCGGGGGAGACAAAAATCAGCAGCAATATTTTCCGCAGTAATTCCCATGTGAATTCCGTCAAGGGCACAGGTAAGTCCGTCTGTCAACATAGAATCAACCAAAATACCGTTACCCATGCGCTGCCCCCAACGGGCGCTCGGCTGCAGATAGGGCGCCTGGCTCATATTTTCCATGCCGCCGGCTACCACCACATCCGCATCGCCCATCATAATAGCTGCAGCGCCAAGATTGATCGCCTTTAAACCGGAGCCGCAAACTTTATTGATGGTGAAAGCCGACACACTCACCGGCAGTCCTGCGCGCAGCGATGCCTGCCGTGCCGGATTTTGGCCAAGTCCAGCCTGCAGCACATTCCCCATAATCACTTCGTCAACTTGGCTGCCATCCACATCGGCGCGGCGCAGTGCTTCCTTAATAACTAATGCCCCTAAATCTACCGCACTCACATCTTTTAAACTGCCGCCAAAACTGCCCACCGCAGTACGAACCGCGCCGACCACAACTACTTCTCTGATTTTAATCTCCTCCATTCCTTTAATCCTGCGCCCTGACCATTGCTACCGGCTAATTTACCGAGTAATCCTCCGGCCGCGCACCGCTTTTAGCGAAATACCAGTTGGTGGCGGCAACAATCCGCTCTGCCGCGCGGCCGTCGCCGTAGGGGTTAATGGCATTAGCCATTTTCGCGTAGGCAGCCTGATCTCTCAGCAAGTTTGCAGCCGTCTCCACCAAACGGTCTGCGGCGCTGCCTACCAGAGCCACGGTGCCTGCCGCCACTGCTTCGGGACGTTCGGTGACATCTCGCAACACGAGTACCGGCACACCCAAAGACGGGGCTTCTTCCTGCACTCCGCCGGAATCTGTAAAAATCAGCGTGCTTTTCTGCATCAGGTTATGGAAATCGGCTACATCCAAAGGCTCAATTAGCAGCACTCGCTCCAAACCGGCTAAATGTCTGTTAACAGGCTCCCTTACCGCCGGGTTTCGATGAACAGGAAAAACCATCAACACGTCAGGATTTTCTGCCGCCACGCGACGCAGGCCGCGGCAAATTGCCTCCAGTGGCGCCCCCAAATTCTCCCGCCGATGCACTTCCACCAGCAATAAGCGCTTTTCGCTGGGCAAGCCGTTTAATTCAGGGCGGGAAAAAGCGTAATCCGGCCTAACAGTATGGCGCAGAGCGTCGATCACCGTGTTGCCGGTAACAAAAATCTGCGCTTCAGGCACGTTCTCAGCTAACAAATTTTTCTTGGCGCTTGCTGTGGGCGCAAAATGCAGATCTGTCAGTGCGCCGGTTAGCTTACGATTTAATTCTTCCGGATAGGGCGCATATTTTTGGCCGGTCCGCAAGCCCGCCTCAACGTGAGCGAGCGGAATTTGACCATAAAAGGCAGCCAGTGCTCCCGCAAAGGTAGTAGTTGTGTCTCCATGCACATAGACGATATCGGGGCGAGCCTGGTTAAAAACCTTTTCCAAGCCGGTGAGCGAGCGGGCTGTTATCTCAGTCAATGTCTGCCCGCTTTGCATGATATTCAGGTCAAAATCAGGCACGATACCAAAAAGAGCCAAAACCTGATCGAGCATTTCGCGATGCTGACCCGTAACACAAACTAGCGGCTCCAGCCGATTATGACGTTTCAGTTCCAAAACAAGCGGCGCCATTTTGATGGCCTCAGGGCGCGTACCAAACACGACCATAGCCTGTATTTTTTTATCCATCGGTCACCTCGTTATCTGCGTCGCTAAAATAGCGCACACTCAATCCTGCTTCTGCGAGCAGTTCTGCCGCCAGTTGATCGGGATAACTTTTCGTAATTACCACTTCTTTCATCCCCGCGTTAATCATCATTTTGGCACACATTACGCAGGGATGTGTAGTGCAGTAGACGGTAGCGCCCTGAATAGACACGCCGTAAAGCGCTGCCTGCAAAATCGCGTTTTGTTCTGCATGGAGGGCGCGGCAAAGTTCGTGACGCTCACCGGAAGGGACCTGTCTTTCTGCCCGGATGCAGCCTGTTTCCTGGCAATGGGCCAAGCCTTTTGGTGCTCCGTTATAACCAGTTGTTAAAATCCGTTTATCTTTGATAATGGTGGCGCCCACTTTGCGGCGCAGGCAGGTGGAACGATTGGCCACCACCCGGGTTATCTCCATAAAGTATGTATCCCAGGACGGGCGCATCTCTTTCACCTCTTTAGAATTATTCATTATTCATAAACTGGAAAAGCGGCGCAGAGTTTGGCCACACGGGCTGAGACAGACGCTCTGACCAAATCGTCATCTCTGCCTGCAAGCGCTTCCGCAATCAAATCCGCAATAACTTCCATTTCCCTTTCTTGCATGCCGCGGGAAGTGACAGCCGCCGTACCGATGCGGAGCCCACTAGTAACAAAAGGGCTCTCCGTATCAAAGGGCACTGCATTTTTATTAGCCGTAATCCCCACCAAATCGAGCGTTTCTTCCGCCAGTTTGCCGGTAAGCCCCATATTCCGCAAATCCAATAGCATGAGATGGTTATCCGTTCCGCCGGAAGCCAAGTCAAAACCGTGCGCTTTTAGCCGAGCGGCAAACACTTTGGCATTGGCCACCACTTGGCGCGCATAGCGGGAAAACTCCGGCTGCAAAGCTTCATTGAAACTGACTGCTTTGGCGGCAATTACATGCATCAGCGGGCCGCCCTGCAGGCCGGGGAAAATTGCTTTATCTACCGCGGCAGCATATTCCTTCCGGCAGAGAATCAAGCCGCCCCGCGGACCACGCAAGGTTTTGTGGGTGGTGGAAGTGACAAACTCGGCATAGGGCACAGGAGAAGGATGAACGCCTGCGGCCACAAGGCCGGCAATATGCGCCATGTCTACCAGTAAATAAGCGGCAACTCTATCGGCAATCCGGCGCAGCGCCGGAAAATCGATGATGCGCGGGTAGGCACTGGCTCCGGCCACAATCATACGCGGTTTGTGCTGCAAAGCCAGTTTCTCCACTTGGTCATAATCGAGATAGCCTGTCTCCTTGGAAACCCCGTAAGAAATGAAATTAAAATATTTTCCGGAAATATTAACTGGTGATCCATGCGTCAAGTGGCCTCCGTGGGATAAATTCATACCCAAAACGGTGTCGCCCACCTTCAGAGCCGCAAGATAAACGGCAAGATTGGCGCTGGCACCGGAATGAGGCTGCACATTGGCGTGTTCAGCGCCGAAAATTTCCAATACCCGCTCCCGCGCTAAAATTTCCACCTGATCCACAAATTCACAGCCGCCGTAGTAGCGCTTGCCGGGATATCCTTCGGCATACTTGTTTGTCAGCGGCGACCCTTGTGCTTCTAACACAGCGCGGCTAACGTAATTCTCCGAGGCAATCAGCTCTATTTTGCTCTGCTGCCTGTCCTGCTCAAGGGCAATGGCCCGGGCGACTTCCGGGTCAACCAAATGTAGCGTTGACAATTTCGTACCTCCTTAGCGGTCTGCTTCTCCCTGACCCAAAAATTTAGCCTCAATCTCTTTTATTTTCTCCACACGGCAAGCATGCCGGCCGCCCAGATAGCGGCCTTGCAGAAATGCTGCCAGCACCTCGAGCGCCAGGCCGCACCCTAAAACACGCTCACCCAAAGTCAGCACATTAGCATCATTATGTTCACGACTCATTCTGGCAGAGAAAGGGTCACTGCAGTTGGCTGCCCTGATACCCGGCACTTTATTGGCCACAATACTTACGCCTACCCCTGTGCCGCAACAGAGAATCCCCAAAGCATATTCACCGTCAGCCACCGCCTGAGCTGCCGGCAAGGCAAAATCGGGGTAATCCACAGCTTCGTCAGACAATGCGCCAAAATCCTGATAGGAATAGCCGTTCTTTTGCAGATAAGCTGCTATCTGTTTCTTTAGCCGAAAGCCTCCATGGTCACTAGCGATGGCAATCTTCATAAACACTCCCCTTAGCTGCTATTTTCTCCTTTTACACAGACAAATCCTGCGTCTTCGCTATCCTTTTAACTTTTCCACCAGCAAACTCACTAGGCTGTGCAGCTCCTGTGCCGTTTGGCGATAACTTGCTAAACCGCCACCAAAAGGGTCGGCCACATCGCCTGCGAAAGACAGATACTCCTTAACTGTGTAAATCTTGTCGGCGTACCCGGCTGCCCCGGCCAAAAGAGCCGTTTTATGTCCGGCTGTCATCACCAAAACGAGCTCAGCTCTTGCCAGAAGTTCGGCTGAGAGCGGTTTAGCGCGATGCAGCGCCAAATCTAAGCCGGCTTCCCGGGCAACGGCGCCCGCCTCGGCGCTGGCGGCCATCCCTGGGTGGGCAGCCAGCCCGGCGGAAGCTACTTCCCAACCATCCACTCCCGACGCTCTGAGCGCCGCCTCAGTCAATACTTTTGCGAGTGGGCTGCGGCAGGTGTTGCCGGTACAAACAAATAACAAGCACTTCTTAGCCATCATCTTCTTCACTCCACCACAAGCACCCGAGGTCCCGCCGCCTTTTTCAGCCGATTCATCACCGCCAGACCCAAGCCTGCCTCACTATATCCTTCCGCAATAATCAGCTCCGCCGCACTCTTGTCAAGCCTGCGCAACGCCCCGTAAAGATTGGCTGCCAGCTCTGCCGCATGGTCGCGGCTGCCCAGAATTTCCACCGTATCAGCTTCAAGCTCAGCCGCCAGTTCTTTGGAAAGCAGCAGACCAACATGCTTTCCCTGCTTACGGTATTTATCTTGCAAGCAAGCAATCTCGGCCAAAAGCTTTTCCGGAGGCGCCAACACCAGGTAAAGCGGTACTTGCGGCGCGTAGTGAGTATATTTCAGACCGGGAGAAGGAGGTGGCATCGCTGTGTCTTCCTGCCAAGCAACCGACAAGCATTTTTTCCCCAAGAGAAAACTAATCTGTTCCGGTGTAACGCCGCCCGGGCGCAAAAGGAGCGGGCAGCCGCCACGAATATCGAGAATAGTAGACTCCACGCCAACGGCGCAGGGACCTCCATCCAGCACCGCATCAATCCGCCCTGCCAGATCATCTATGACATGTTGGGCGCTGGTGGGGCTTGGCCTACCGGCCAGATTGGCGCTGGGAGCCGCTACCGGCCGGCCGGTAGCGCGTAGCAGGGCCAGAGCTACAGGATGAGCCGGTATCCGGACAGCCACACTGTCCAAGCCGCCGGTCACGACATCCGGAACCGCCGCCCGTTTTTTTAAGACCAGCGTCAACGGCCCCGGCCAAAAATGGCGAGCCAATTTTTCGGCTGCCGGCGGAATCTCACATGCCAATTCTTGCAGCTGAGCAAATTCTGCAATATGCACAATTAACGGATTATCGCTGGGGCGTCCTTTGGCAAGATAGATTTTCTGCACGGCCTGAGCGTCCAGCGCGTTGGCGCCCAAACCATAGACTGTCTCTGTGGGAAAGGCCACCAAACCGCCTCCCACTAAGATGCGGGCTGCTTCCGCCAGCATAAGAGGAGCGGCAGGCGCTGCTTTTACGTCGAAAATCAGTGTTCCACCAATTTTGTTATACACGAAGACGCACCTCCTCTGACGTAGCTTGTCGGCGACACTAGCTAAAATTAGTGCCGGAAAATTTACTGCTTCGACAGTTTAACCAAAAATTCCTGCAAACATGATTTTACTAAAGACTGCTGCTTATTCAAGGGGTCGGTTTGTGATAAACTGTAAGAGATGAATGCGCAAAGGAGATTAGAACCAACTATGAAAACTATTTATTTTGACTGTTTTGCCGGCGCCAGCGGCGACATGTTGTTAGCGGCCCTCCTAGATGCAGGCGCGTCGCTGACAACAGTAAAACGGGAGCTGGCCTGCCTGCCGCTGACAGGCTACGAACTTAAACTAAACCGTGTGCTGAAAAAAGGGATCTCAGCCTTGGATGTAACTGTGGCGATAACTGAAAAACAACAGCCTCACCGGCACTATCACCAGATTGCGGCGATGCTGGAGACTTCCGCTCTGTTGCCGCAAGTAAAAACCATGAGCCAGGCAGTCTTTCGCCGCTTGGCGGAAGCAGAGGGAAAAATTCACGGCAAAGCACCGGCGGACGTCCACTTCCACGAAGTGGGAGCAGTCGATTCCATCGTAGACATTGTGGGTATCGCCGCAGCTCTTTACTCGCTGGGGGCAGAAAAAATCTGTTCTTCCCCGCTCCATTGCGGCAGCGGTTTTGTGCGCTGCGCCCATGGCGAGCTGCCGGTTCCGGCGCCGGCCACTCTGGAACTGTTAAGCGGCGTTCCAGTCTATTCCCGCGGCATTGAAGCGGAACTGCTCACACCTACCGGGGCAGCCGTTCTCTCCACGCTGGCAAAGTTTGGGCCGCTGCCAACGATGACTGTCATTAAAAGCGGCTACGGCGCCGGAAAAAAAGAGCTCTCCATCGCTAACCTGTTGCGCGTTATCGTGGGTGAAGCCGCCGCTCCCGCACCAGGATACCTAAGGGAAGAGACGGTAATCCTGGAAGCTAACATAGACGACATGAACCCGGAATTTTACAATCATGTTTCAGAAAAACTGTTTAGCGCGGGCGCGCTGGATGTAACACTTGTCCCGGTACAGATGAAAAAAGGCCGCCCCGGGGTAATGCTCTCGGTGCTGGCCAGACAGGAACAGGAAGAACCTCTCCTCGAGATCATTTTTGCCGAAACCACGACACTAGGCATCCGCCGGCTCACAGCAGAGAAACTGATGCTTCCTCGCCGGATAATCAGCGTGGAAACCGCCTACGGTCCGGTTCGTGTTAAAATAGCCGAATCAAGCAACCGGATCATTAACGCCGCCCCGGAATACCAGGATTGTCGCCAACTGGCTAACGCCTCCGGCACTCCCCTTAAAAAAGTCTACTCGGCAGCAATGGTAGCCGCCCTTGCCGAGGGGTTACTCCCTTAGCTCTGCTCACTTGTGCCTGTTCACTTAAGCTAATTGCCGCCTAGAGCACTTCATTCATCGAACCGGTGCGATAGCCGGCCAAGTCTAGAGAAATATAAGTGAAACCTAACTGTTTAAGGCGGGAGACGATTTGCGGCGCAAAAGCTACGGCAGCAGACAGCCTGTCAGCCGGCAGCTCAAGACGGGCCGTGTCACCATGGTGACGCACACGGAGTTGCACAAAGCCCAAACTGCGTAAATAGCGTTCCGCTGCCGCCACCTGTTCCACCTTTTCTTTTGTAATCGCCTGACCGTAAGGAAAGCGTGAAGAAAGACAAGCCATAGCCGGCTTATCCCAGTTTTTTAACGCCAATTCACGCGCGAGTTGACGGACATCCTCTTTACTAAAACCCGCGTCTTTTAAGGGGCTGCGCACCCCAAGCTCGGCCGCTGCCTTCGACCCCGGGCGCCAGTCGCCGGTATCATCAACGTTGGAGCCGTCAGCCACAAATGCCAGCCCTCGTCGGACAGCCAAACTGCTAAGCTTACCAAACAGCTCTTGTTTACAATAATAGCAGCGCTCCGGTGGGTTTTCGGCAAACCCGGGAATCTCCAGTTCCATTGTTTCAATTACTTCCAGTGGAACAGACAATGTTGCTGCCAGTTCTTTTGCTGCCGCCAGTTCTTCAGGCAGGTAAGTTTCCGAGACTGCGGTAACGGCCAATACATTTTTGCCTAATGTGCGAGCCGACATAGCCAAAAGCACCGAAGAGTCCACACCGCCGGAAAATGCCACGAGAACGCTGCCCATTTCCTGTAACAAGGCTTCCAGGCGCGCTTTTTTTTTCTGGTATGCTTCCCCCATCCTTGCTTCCTCCTCTCAATTTAAACTTTACTGCCTGAATGTTTTCGTTTTACGAGCTGTAAGCAAACCGGCAGAAACGGCAGTCAGCGGGATGGCGGCAACCAAGCCGATACTTCCGGCCATCGCCCGCACTACTTCCGTAGCCACGAGGTCGGAATTTATAATAGTGAGAAATTGAGCATCATAACCCATAAACAAGATCAGCAGCGGCATTGAAGTACCCACATACGCCAAAATCAGCGTATTAGCCATGGTGCCCATCACGTCCCGGCCCACATTCATAGCCGATTTAATCTGATCCCGCATACAGATAGCCGGATTGGCACAATACACTTCATGGGATGAGGCGGCAATAGACATGGCTACATCCATCACTGCACCAAGGGCGCCAATAATTATTCCGGCAAACAAAAGTCCGCGCACATCGATGGGCCCTCCTTCCATGTAGAGCAGCATTTGCGCTTCCTCGCTGGAAAAGCCGGTAAGATTGGCGGCATCGCCAACCCAAAAAGCCAACAACCCTGCCACAAGCACACCTCCCACAGTACCAATGGCGGCTGCGGCAGTTTTTCTTTGCAACCCGCCGGTGCCCACCAATGTAAGTATTGTTATCCCGGCAGCTACGAGCAGTGTGACGGGGATCGGCGGGTAGCCTCTGATAATCAGTGGCAGAAGAACTTGGGCGACTGCCACCACAGTGATCCCCAGGGTCGCCACCGTAAGCAACCCTTTTGCCCGACCGACAATCAACAACGACAAAACAAACAAAGCGCTAATCAGGTAAAGATAGTTGTCACGGACCAAATCCTGCAGGTAAATGGCACGCAGCTTCCCGTCTTGATCAACTTCTCCCCAGAGAATAACCCGACGCCCCTCAGTCAAATATAAATCAAACAGCGGATGCCCCATCAGAGAATTCAGAATGGTAAACTGCTGACCCTGAAAGGGCTGGCTGGTGATTTCAACAGTGACCATTTGCTCAAGCTCGACAAAATCCTGCGTTTCTTCATCCGGCTCCAAATCTTCAACTGCCAGCACAAGGCCGCGCAAAACTACAGACTCACCATTTTCTATAGGAGGCGATGTGACAGCTTCTCCCGGTGAGAGCATAAACAACAATACAAGCAAAAAAAGGCTCGCCAAGCGCAAAGCCTTGCTCTTTTTTCCGCTCATAATTTTCCTCCGTGTTTCAATGTTATTTTTCCTTGCAATCGGAACAATAGCCATAAAACTGCACGCGGTGATCCACAATCTGAAAGCCATGCTCTCGCTCGATCAGTGTTTCTAGCTGCTGAAGCAAATCCTCTTTTACTTCAAGAATTTGGTTGCAGTTTAAACAGACCAAATGATGATGATGATGGTGTTCAGACGGCAGATTGCAAAGCTCATAGCGGCTGCGCCCGTCACCGAAATTTAGTTTATGGACAATATTTAAGTCTGCCAATAAGTCCAGCGTCCGGTAAATGGTCGCAAAACCGATTTCCGAATCCTTTTCCTTAGCCAAAACATAGACTTCTTCCGCACTCATGTGCTGATCCTGATTCTCAAGCAACGTTTGCAAAACTACTCTGCGCTGCGGGGTCAATTTATGTTCCTTAAATTGTTCACGTAATGCTTCCAACCTTATTTTCATCGCGCCACTCCCCATATTTTACTTCACTAATTTTGGCAGCATGCCTTTTACTGTCTGCCAGCAGATGACGTGTTAATTATAATAGATGCATCGCACTTTTTCAACCGCAAATAACCTTAGTTGTGAACGGACTGTGATATTGTCACCATGTAAGCGGTCTGAGAAAATGTCACTATGATAAGACTTTGGAGCATTCCGGGCAATGTAGTCTTCCTCAGATGCTACGCTCGCACGTTTTCGCAGCTACGCGAAAAAGAACGTATCTAACCTGAAAATAGCATCTTCCATATCGGGTAGGAGGGAAAACTGAACAGTTTTCCCGACCTCCCACACCACCGTACGTACCGTTCGGTATACGGCGGTTCCTAAGTTTACACCTTAACGGTTTTAAAGTAATCCAGGAAGAACAGA
>JAGXTN010000059.1 GCA_018333455.1 Dethiobacter sp.
CGACCTCGTCGCCAGCCGCAAAAAGAACATTCGACAGGAGGCTGTTTTCATCCTTCCGCTGGTGCCGCAGGCGGCATGGGTGTCTACTTAGAATAGCGTTCCTCCGCCCAAATATAAATTTTCCTGCCGGAGATAGCTTGGGCGCAGATAAGAGCAGGAAAGCGCATCCACATGAAGAATACTCCGAAATATAGGCGGACACCCTCCCTCACCCTAGAGTGAAGCCCAGGGTCAACGATTGTTTTCATCCTTCCGACGGTGTCTCAGACGACATGGTCATTTACTAATAATTTTACTCAGTTCAGGCTAGTCAATAAAAGGGGAGGAAACGGTAAATGCAATCAAAAATAATGACAGCCAAAGAAGCAGTAGCGAAAATTCGTGATGGCGCCACCATCGCCTGCGGTGGGTTTGTCGGCAACTGCCATCCTGAAGAATTGACTATTGCTATTGAACAACGTTTCATCACGGAGAATCACCCCCAGAACATTACCCTTGTCTATGCCGCCGGGCAGGGAGACGGCAAAGAAAAAGGCATGAATCACCTCGGCCATGCGGGCCTAGTGGCGAAAGTCATTGGCGGTCATTGGGGGCTTGCTCCCAAGCTCGGCAAGCTGGCTGTGGAAAACAAGATTAAAGCCTACAATTTGCCGCAAGGAGTTATCTGTCATTTGTTCCGCGATATCGCCGCCGGCAAACCCGGCACCATCACTCATGTGGGCCTAAAAACTTTTGTTGACCCACGGCGCCAAGGTGGCAAATTAAACAGCATCACTACCGAAGATGTCGTGGAGCTTATTCATCTCCACGACAAAGAATATTTATTCTACAAAGCTTTCCCAATCGATGTAGCGCTGATCAGAGGCAGCTACTCCGATGAAGACGGCAATACCACCATGCATAAAGAAGCCGTTACACTTGAAGCTCTCTCTATCGCCCAAGCAGTGCGCAACTCGGGTGGCTTAGTCATCGTACAAGTCGAAAGAGTTGTCGCCACAGGAACGCTTGATCCGCGCTTAGTGAAAATACCCGGTATTTTGGTAGATGCTATAGTAATGGCAAAGAGCGAAAACCACATGCAAACTTTTGCCGAACAATACAATCCTTCCTATTGCGGGGATATCAAATTGCCGATGCGCTCTCTTAAAACATTGCCTTTAGATGAGCGCAAAGTTATTGCCCGACGCGCGGCCATGGAATTAGTACCTAATGCTGTTACTAATCTAGGCATAGGCATGCCTGAAGGCGTAGCCTTAGTGGCTAATGAGGAGGGGATAAGCAGCCACATACGTCTCACCGTCGAGAGCGGTCCTGTAGGCGGCGTGCCTGCGGGAGGCTTAAGCTTTGGCTGTGCCACTAATCCCGACGCGATCATCGACCAAGGCTACATGTTTGATTATTACGACGGCGGCGGCTTGGACGTGGCTTTCCTCGGTCTCGCGCAATGCGACATTATGGGTAACGTCAACGTCAGCAAATTTGGCACCAAGGTAGCTGGAGCAGGAGGCTTTATAAATATCTCACAAAACGCAAAGAAAGTAATTTTCTGCGGCACTTTTACTGCCTGCGAGCTGCAAATTCACATCGCTGAAGCCAAACTACACATCACCCAAGAAGGTACGCAAAGAAAGTTCGTCCCCCAGGTGGAGCATGTAACATTCAGCGGTGAGTACGCACAAGAACATGGTAAAAAAGTCCTCTACATTACGGAAAGAGCTGTATTCCGCCTCGGCAGCGAAGGCCTAGTTTTAGAAGAAATCGCCCCGGGGGTAGACATGCAGCGTGATATTCTAGACCTTATGGATTTTAGACCTATGATCAGCCCTCAGCTCAAAGAGATGGATGAACTTATCTTTAAGCCGGAACTGATGGGACTGAAACTTGAGTAATTATCGAGCGATTAAAAAAAGGAGGAGAAACTAAATGCGTCTTAAAGACAAAGTAGCCGTCATCACCGGCGGTGCCCGCGGAATCGGTGAGTTCACGGCTAAACGCTTCAGCCAGGAAGGAGCCAAAGTAGTTACGGCAGACGTCAATGAAGATGATATTAACAGAGTCGTTGCCGAAATCACTGCAGCTGGCGGGCAAGCTATCGGTTTAAGAGTTGACGTCACTAATCGTGCCATGGTTGATGCAATGGTCAAAGCAACAGTCTCTACTTACGGCACAATTGACATTCTGGTCAATAATGCTGGCATTACAGCAGATAACACGCTGCTTAAGATGACAGAAGCCGAGTGGGATCGAGTCCTAAACGTTAACCTCAAGGGCGTTTTCCATTGTGGCCAAGCAGTAGCCGCCGTAATGGTCGAAAAGGGCAATGGAGGTGTTATCCTTAACGCCTCATCAATAGTAGGCATTTATGGCAACTTTGGACAGACGAACTACGCCGCTACGAAATGGGGCGTCATTGGCATGACCAAGTCTTGGGCAATAGAACTGGGCCGCAGCGGCATCCGCGTAAATGCCGTAGCTCCTGGCTTTATTGTCACACCCATGACGGAAAAAATGCCCGAAAAAGTACTTGAGATGATGAAAGACAAATCTGCGCTCAAATCACTTGGCTATGCAGAAGATATTGCTAATGCCTACTTATACCTTGCGTCAGACGAAGCACGCTTTGTCACCGGTACAGTACTTAGCGTCGATGGTGGCTTGGTTCTCTAACAGTCTGCTTTGAAAGTCCGGATAGTTAAAAACTTATATAGCCTGCATAACAGAAGAGCTCACTGGTAGTCCTCAGAAAACTCCGCGTCGTAAAAATAGCACTAAGACCAAAGTAAATAAAGCTGAACAGACCAAAGCTCATCAGTAGACCGAGCAAGAGAAAGACTCCGTCTCTGTTTAGGAGCCCGGTACCTAGTAACAGCACGGCAAAAGCAGGCAAAGTATTCATAAATGGCAAAGGCGTTAAAAGAATAAACCCCAGAAAAACGACAGTCAATGCCACCAAACGAAGCACAAGAAGCTTTTCCATAAACAGCCAACGAGGAGAAGAAAAACGCTCCAAAGTTTTAAAAAAACCGACACTCCGTTCCCGCAATTTGTTTGCCGTTTGTTCGGAGAGACGATACTTTCTGACTCGCTGCGGCAACCAAGGTGTTTTGCGGCCAAACAACATCTGCCCACCAATAAGAATATAGACAAAACCGATGGTTGCTGCTGAACCTGGAGGCAAAAGGGGAAAAAGCGTTGGCAGAGCGAGAATAACGAACAATAAACCATAACCACGCTCAGCGATGCGGTTCATTAGCTCCCCAAGCGAAATGGAACTGTTATTGCGCACATCCAGCGCTGAGTGCAGCACGTCCGATAAAAGTTCATTTTGTTCGGTCAGGTAAACCACCTCTGTAAACTTTATCTTCTTAATCTTCTCCTATCTTCTCCTTTTTTCTTTAAAATTCCTTTATCTAAACAATATATCCTTGCTTTTATTAACGCGATAAACCCTCTCCCATCAGTTGGGCGGGTGAAAGCTGCGAATCTATTGTCCATCCGAAACCGTCACTGCGGATAGTAACAGCCCCATGCAGGTCGGTACGAAAGATGGTCATTTTATTTTGTTCTAAAAGTAGCAGCGCATCCTCATGCGGATGACCGTAAGTATTGCGTCCCACAGAGATTACGGCAGCTTGGGAGCCGACCGCCGTCAGAAACGCTTCTGACATCGCTCTGCGGCTGCCGTGATGAGGCACCTGCAGGACTACGGCAGGCAAATTTTCCGGCTGCAGCCGTACCAGCCGCTCCAGCGCCTCATGCTCCCCGTCAGACGTAAACAAAATCGAAAATTCATCGAAAATTAGACGTTTGATCAGCGCATTATTATTAACATCATCAACGGTATAACTGAATTTTTCCGGCGGCGGCGACAATACCTCCAGCGCCACCTCTTCCCCCAGCAGCAGCCGGTCACCGCCGGCTAAAACCAGCGCTGGAATCTGTGAAGCAGCAAGCTTTTCTTTAACGGCCAAAAAAGAAGCTGAATCATCTCTCTCGCCATTACTGGCAAAACGCTTCACATTAATCCCTGACAAGACGGCGGGCATACCACCGTGGTGATCTTCTGAGGGATGGGTCAAAATGAGTAAATCCAGGTTTGCTACTCGACGGCTGCGCAAATATGGTAAGACTATCCTTTCTCCTGGGTCGAAGCTGCCGCCGCGACGTCCGCCGGCATCCAGCAAAATATGCTGCCCTTCCGGAGTACGAATGAATACGGACAGGCCTTGTCCCACATCTAAAAAAACTACTTCCAGCTGGCGGCTGCCATTACCAGGGAGCAATTCTACCAAAAGGGGGAGAAAAACAGCCATATTTAATAGTAACAAAGCAGTCCAAGTAAGTCTCACACGCGTCCAGACAATTTTAACTCCGGCGGCAAACAGGCACAACAGAAGAATATACACCACCCAGATACCCGGGTGCAGCGGCGGAGGCCGCACCGCTGCACCCGGCAGTGCCGCCAACAGCTTTGGTCCTTCATTTAATGCCATTAAAACAGGATAAATCGCAAAGCAAAAAGGCGCCGCCAGTAACGGAGAAAACAGGCTGGTGGCTACCACAGCCAGACCGATTCCCATGGCAATACCAACTAATGGTACGCACAACAGGTTGGCCGGGACAGAGAAAAGCGGCAGCAAAGCAAAAAGAGTGAGCTGTAAAGGCAACACCGCCGCCTGGGCTCCCAGCGTAACGCAGATAGGACCACTCAGAAACCGGGGCAAACGGGAAAAATATGGCTTCAGCCGTGGTGAAAGCAATAAAATCCCTAAAGAAGCCATAAAAGAAAGTTGAAATGACAAACTGAATAGCCAGTGCGGGCGGAAAAACAACATCAGCAGTGCTGCCGCCGCTAAAGCCAATACTCCGTCACTCTCGCGACCAAGCTGACGTGCCGCCATCACCAGCCAGAGCATAATAGCCGCCCGCCAGACTGGCGGCTCACCGCCGGTCAGCAACAGATATGCCAGAACAAAAACTGCTGCCAAGCCAGCCGCCAGTACTTTCCGGCGCATACGGCTGGTAAGCAGTAAGGCAAAAGCCGCCACAAAAGCGGTATGCAGCCCTGAAACAGATAAAAGATGCGTTAAACCAAGGCGCCGGTATGCTTCCTCTGTTTCCGCGGCCAAGTGCTTTGTCTCTCCCAATAGCAGGCCAAGAGCCAATCCTGCTTCCTGCGACGGTAGCCAGCGGAGCAACACTTCTGTAACACGCTGCCGCGCTGTAGCGGCGGCAGCAAGCCAAAAATAGCCGCCCCTGCCAGGCAAACTCTCTACGGCTGACCCACCTGTGTTCAGAAGGGCTGCTACTCCTTCTCCGGCTAAAAATGCGGCGTAATTAAATCCACCGGGAGTTCTCTGGCCTGCCGGCGCTGCCAATTCTCCGGATAATCTCAGGCGCTGTCCATAGCTAATCGTCAGGTCCGGAGACGGACGAAAAATCCTGACGCGAATCAGGGTACGTACGGCTGCCGCATCCTCTCCCGCGAAAGCAGCTTGTTCAACTTGAAAGAGAAAAGCAATGCTTTGGGCGTCTCCCCTGCCTGTGCCGTGGACATAACCGGACAGAACAACTTGCCGCCCCAAAAAGTTCTCCAGCGGAGCGTAGATTTCCCGTTCCGCCACCTGGAAACTAAGCGCCCCCAGTAACAAAAAAAGCGGCAATACAAACACTCCGAGCGGTCGCCGCCGAATATATAAGTATAGCAAAAAAACTCCATGAAAAAATGCTAACCCTGCCGCCCAAATAATGGGGTGCGGCCAGATCTTAGCCAGAGCAATCCCTGCGGCAAAAGCCGTTGCGAGCAAAGGCAGTGCCGCCACCGTTTGACGCCCCCTGTGCCTCGGCCTATCAATGGACGGTAGCATACTTGCGCAACGCCTCCACCGTCTTAGAACCAATGCCACTGACGCGAGCCAAATCTTCCACCTGCCTAAACGGTCCGTTTTTCTCTCGCTCGCGAACAATAGCATCAGCCCTGGCCGGACCAATACCCGGCAGCTCTTCCAACTCTGCGGCGGTGGCGTGATTAATATTTATCCGGCCGTCCTGAGGCGGCACCACTTGGCCCCCTCCCTCCTGTAAGTTAACACCCGGCACAATAATTTTCCTGCCGTCAAACAACACTTCCGCCAGATTGAGCGCGTGGACATTGGCCTCCGGCAAGGCACCGCCGGCGCTGGCGATCGCTTCGAACACGCGTGAACCGTCCGGCAACGAATAAACGCCAGGATTTTTCACGGCACCGGAAACATGCACAACAATCTTTTTTTCTTCCTCTGCTGCTTGCTGCTCCGCCGGCTCGGCTGGTTGCTCCAGCACAATTTCCGGTACCTTGTCCGGCAACAGCACAAAACGCAACAGCAAGCCGGCAACCAGTAAAGCCGCCAAAAATAGCGCACCCAACAACTCACGACGGGCAAACGTAAACATAAAAAACGCCTCCAGGGAAGTTTTGCAGAATCCTTCCACATCGAGCGCCTAATTCCTGCCTGAATGACCATGTTTTGACATATTTTCAACAAATTACCAGACTAACTTGTTGCGGCGCTCCCGTCAATCCTACAGAGCTCCTCTCCCTATCTCAGCCAGCTTACATATCCCCTCTCCCTCCGGGCTATGCTTTACCCACAAGTATTGAGCTAATGGAAAAGCTCCCACATGTCAGTAATATCCTGCAGTCTTCGGAACCCTCGCCACAGGACTTTGACGCCTGGCTGCCCATCCGATTTGCGTCCA
>JAGXTN010000075.1 GCA_018333455.1 Dethiobacter sp.
GAGGGCAGGCCAAGTAAAGCGCACCGGGGATGAGGCATCGAAGCATTCTGGGCAATGTAGACTTCCTCAAATGCAACGCTCGCACGTTTTCGCAGCTACGAACTGTAATTCTCGCTAACATGCCAAAACCTCTGGGCTTACTGCATGTGAACCATTGGCATGTCTTAACGCTGCGAATTCCCGTTCGCTAAACGCAGCTGACACTTAACGCTCGCTTCCGCATTCTGTGAAAGTCAACAATATCTGGAAGGGGTTAGTGAAGGCAATAAGGTGCTATTGTCACGAGGGAACCGGAGCGAAAGCCTTAGTGAAAAAGAACGCAGAATACATCCACAGGTACGCTTCGCGAATAATCTTTGCCGTTGCCATCCTGGTGTCATGTGTGGGTAAGGACTGCCTGTAACTGCAATATACTTCATTTAAGGGAGAAAAGGTTTAAATCGATCCACTAAAGATATTAATGCTATTATTAATATAAAAACTGCTGAACCGATTCTAATTTTTTTTAATGAATCTGCGCAACTTATCATTTTTCCCTTAAAGATTTTAAGTAAATAGTTGAACGTTAGCAACAATATTGTTATAGGAAGGAGCATCTCTCTGACAGAAGGATAGAGTTGTTCAAAAATAATTGGATAGAGAATTAGAGATAGATTGATTGCGAGTGCTACCCCCATAACTATATCCAAATCTTTATCTTTTTCCTCAAACACCACATGAGCCTCCTTTCGCTTGACAAATACACTCAGCGGCATAGACAATACAAATTGTCTATGCCGCTATAGTGCTCTTAGAAGGGGATGGACAGCTTTACTGAGCTTGTATGTGAAACAGGTTTGCTGGCTACGAAAATGAGAATCTAAGACCCGTGTTTCTTCTGTTTAAGGCGGCCAGCCCCGTAATGGGGATAGCACCTATTACAGCTACTATTGTCAACGCTTTACCTGTACTCAACCCAAGAGCCGCCAAAACAGAGAGAAGAAACGCACCGCCGTATACAATATCATCCACAACGAAATCAGATAGATAAATATGATACCCCCACCAATGCCAGGTAATTTGAGTTACACCCCCACTGCCGGCGGCAAGTATTCTAATCTCATTTTCGTTCACATAAACACCAGAAACAGCTGGGTTTAATTCTTCGTTTGACAATAAGGCGGTTCTTATTTTATAGAGGTATTTTTCTGTAACATGAGCATTAAAGTTCTGATCAAATATTAAGTAACCCTGAGATACCATTTCATTTGACTGGACAATTCCTGCCTGTAATTGAGCGTGGACATCATCCCCGATTGATCTGATCATTCGTCTAGGCATATTTAAATCAAGCATCCCATCTGAGCGAACCTTTAGGAATCTTTCAGCTAAAGTTATAGCCTGAAGAATTTCTGCGCCTTCTACTTCAAGAGCCACTGGCAGTCCTTGCTCTTGCCCCCTGCCATTCCCCTGCCCGGCGGCAACCGGAGTCACAAAGGCAGACATTAACAGAACCACCGTCAACAACATTGACACGATACGAATCTTCTTCTTCACCAACCTCAACTCCGCTAATTTATTTTCCGGCAACCTTCTCGCGCAATCTTTCCTTGTCCTCTTATTGGAAAAAGTTGCCTTTTCGTGAAGAATATATCATACGCCCCCCCCGCGTCAATGCCTTTATTGTAATATTTCTGTTAACTTTGTGTTATTTGGGTCAATTCGTAACAAGTTTCATTTTTGTAGACAAGCATCTCTGCAGTGCATGTCAAGCATCCTTCGCGTGCCTACCTATGATGAAGAACAATAAGAAAATATTCAGAATATTTGCAATAATATTTGCAAATATTCTTTTTTGTGTTATAATGGCACTCAATATGTTGCTCAAATTAATCACCTGGGAGGGATGAAAGTTGCTGCAGGAAGACCATCCTCTGGTCAAAAGTGCAGGCACAGTATCGCTGCCTGCCGCAGAACTGAAAGAATTTGTTGCGGCTCTGATGCAAAAATTCCCGGTCATTGCGCCAATTCTCAAGGGGCGTGAATATGTATTTGCTCAACTGGAGGACGCTGCTCAGTTAGCGGATGACTATCAGCCCACCATTTTGCCGGCAAAAAAAGTACTCCAGCAGCCACTAGAGACAGTTTTTTCCTTTGTCAGGCAGGAGGCCTTTGCTGAAGACGGAAAATGCACCAGTCTAGGTGAAGAAAGAATTTGCTTTGTTGATCATGGTGCGGCAGTGCAAAAGAAGGTTCTTTTTGGTGTGCGTCCCTGTGATGTCAATTCTTTTAATGTTCTTGATGAAGTATTTTGCAAAGATCTGCCCGACCCTTTTTACTGTCAAAGCAGGCAGGAAACACTCATTGTTGCCCAGAACTGTGTCAAGCCGTGCCGCAGCGGGTTTTGTTACTATCAGCAGACGGGGCCGGGATTGCAGCGGGGCTATGACCTGTTGTTGACAGAACTGGATAACGCCTATTTGGTGGAGGCGGGCAGCGACGCAGGCAGAGAACTTTTGGCGCTTCATCCGTTTGCTGCGGCAGCACCTGAGATGTCCCTGGCTAGGGATGAACTTTTGGCGGCGACGAGTCGCAGGCTGCCAAAGCACATCCTGACACGAAATCTCGCTGAGCTGTTGGAGGAGAATGTTGATCACCCCGTCTGGGAAGATTTGCAGCGGCGTTGCCTTGGCTGCGGCACCTGCACCATGGTTTGCCCAACCTGTTTTTGCTATAACGTCTATGATAAACTCGACCTTGGTCTGGAAAGCGGGGTACGGCAAAGAGAATGGGATTCCTGTAAGCTGATGGAGTTTTCGCAGGTAGCTCTTGGTCACAACTTCCGTAAAGGCAGGCAGGCTCGTGCGCAGTGGCGTATTTATCATAAACTGCTCTACCAACAGCGTCAATTCGGGAAGACGGGTTGTGTTGGCTGCGGGCGTTGCATCTATTCCTGCATGGTCAATATCGACCTAACCGATGTGGCCAGCACTCTGGGAGGTGAGTGAATTGAGCAACTTGTTAATTCCTGATTCCGCGATTGTGCGAGAGGTGTTTCATGAGAACGACGATACTTCAACTTTCACCTTACAGTTTACTGACGCACAAAAACGGCTAGAGTATACCTTCCGGCCGGGACAATTCAATATGCTCAGCATCTTTGGTGTGGGCGAAGCCCCTATTTCCATCAGTTCAAGTCATGATAACCGGGAAAATTTTACCCATACGATAAGGCATGTCGGCAGTCTGACAAGGATGTTTGGTAAACTGAAGGTGGGTGATTTGCTCGGTGTACGCGGCCCCTATGGCAACGGTTGGCCGTTTGAGCAGGCACAGGGGAAAAACCTGCTGATCGTGGCCGGCGGCATTGGCTTGGCACCGCTCCGCCCTGCTATCTACTATATTCTGAGGCAACGTGAGCTGTTTGGCAAGGTGGAATTGCTCTACGGCGCCAAAAATCCGGGCGAAATGCTTTTTCGCCATGAATATAGCAAGTGGGCGGCGCATTTATCCATGTTGCTTACTGTGGATGACGCAGCCGGCTTTGACTGGAATCACAATCAGGGATTAGTAACCGGTCTATTTGACAAAATGGAAAGCGTGCCGGAGAATACGGTGGTACTTAGTTGCGGTCCGGAGATCATGATGAAACATGTAACCAAAGGCCTGCTAGCCAGAGGTTTCCAGAGTGGGCAGCTTTACGTTTCCTTGGAAAGAAAAATGCACTGCGGCGTTAAGAAATGTGGCCGCTGCCAAGTAGGGAGCAAATTTGTTTGCCATGACGGTCCTGTCTTTGCCTATGATGTTCTTGAAAACGAGCCGGCTGAAATCATCGGCGTATTGGGGAGGGAATAAGATGAGTGGACTGCCAAAGGTAGCAATCTACAAGTTTGCCTCGTGTTCCGGCTGTCAGCTTGAATTTTTGAATCTGGAGCCGGTGCTGCTTGATTTGCTGGGAATGGTGGATATCGCCCATTTTGTCATGGCTCGCAGCGCCAGTTCACCAGGCCCCTATGACATCGGTTTTGTGGAAGGCTCCATCGTTAACGCTGAGGATGTAGGCCGTTTGAAAGAAGCCAGAGCCGAAAGTAAGCTGTTGGTGGCGATTGGAGCTTGTGCCACCCACGGCGGCCTGCAATCTATCAGCAACTGGTTGCCTATGAGGGAGGTGGAAAGCAGCGTTTATGCTACTCCGGTCCAGACCCATCCGCTTAAATCATTTCCCGTCAGTGAATATGTCAAGGTAGATGCTTCTTTAAGCGGTTGCCCCATTAACAAAAATGAATTGGTTGAGTTTATCAAGAGCGCTCTCTTGGGTGTTACACCAAGAATTCGCCCGCATAGCGTCTGTGTCGAATGTAAGTTGGCGGAAAACGTCTGTCTGCTTGTTAGCGAAGGCAAACCGTGTATGGGTCCAGTGATTAGGGCAGGCTGTTCTGCTTTGTGCCCCAGCCGTTCAACTCCCTGTACCGGCTGCCATGGCCCGTCTAGCGATTGCAATGTAGAGTCGCTAAGAACCACGTTTGCCGGATTGGGATTGCATCAAAGCGAGATTACCCGTCACTTTCGCAAGTACGCAGCGCTTGACGCGGAATTTCAGAAAGGGGGGAGGACATAATGGAAAGCGGCAGAATAAAAGTGGATTATTTGAGCAGGCTAGAAGGCGAAGCGGCGCTTGACGTAACTATTCAGAACGGACAAATAACCGATTTGCAGCTAAATGTGTTCGAGCCACCCCGTTTTTTTCAGAGTTTTCTGGTGGGACGAAAGTATTACGAGTTGCCAGAAATCACCGCCCGCATTTGCGGTATTTGCCCTGTCTCTTACCAGATGACGGCACTCTCCGCCATTGAACGCGCTTTTGCTGTGCAGGTCAGTGAGCAAACGCGCAAACTGCGTAAACTTTATGCCCTCAGTCAGTTTATTCAAAGCCATGCGCTGCATATCTACATGCTGGCTGCTCCTGATTTTCTTGGTTATGAAAGTGTGATCAGTATGGCGTCTGCTTATCCGGAAGAAGTAAAAAGAGCTCTGCGCCTGAAAAGGCTTGGCAACGACCTGACTGCTCTAATCGGCGGGCGGGAAGTCCACCCGGTAACACCGCAGATTGGGGGCTTTTCTGACCTGCCCTCAGGAAAAAGTTTGCAAGCGATCGCCAAGAGGTTGACTGCGGCCATGGAGGAAGCCATGGATACCGCCCGGTTAATTGGACAGCTTGCTGTTCCGGCTCTGGCGTGGGATTTAACTTATGTGGCCCTCTCCGACCCGCAGGAGTATGCCGTAAACGGAGGTAGGCTCGTTTCGAATAAAGGACTCAATATTGACCCTGCTGATTACCGTGATTACTTGCAAGAGCGACATATAAGCCATGCAAATGCGCTTCATTCTGCGATGGAAAATGGTTCTTCTTTCCTTGTTGGCCCGCTGGCTAGGGTAAACCTGAATTTTGCGCAGCTTTCGTCCCGTGCGAAAGAGGCCGCCGCATTGACAGGCGTCTCTTTCCCTTCTAACAATCCTTTTCACAGCGTGGCGGCAAGGGCGGTGGAACTGGTCCATAGCATCGAGGAAGCACTGCAGATTATTGAAGAGCTGGATGAGCCAAGGCGCGAAAACGGAGGTTATATAGTACGGGCCGGCTGCGGCGCGGCTATTACCGAGGCGCCGCGGGGCATACTCTCCCACAGCTATTGCTTTAATGAGCAAGGGGTAGTGTTGGCAGCCGACATTGTGGCTCCCACCTCACGCAATGTACACAACATTGAAGAAGGATTGCGTCTCTTTATTCCTCAGCACCTTGAACTGCCAGAAGAGGACCTGCGACTGAAGTGTGAGATGTTTATCCGTAATTATGACCCCTGCTTCTCATGTTCCGTTCATTTTCTTAAACTGAGAGTGCACAGTAAATGTTAGCAAAAACTGTGGTGATTGGCTGCGGCAGTTCGCTGCGGGGCGATGACGCAGTCGGTCTGCTGGCAGTCGAAATTCTACGTAAGAAAGCGTTGCCGGCAAATGTTCAGCTGGTGGTTGCCGGTCTGCCTGGATTAGGCTTGCTGGATCTGTTAGCGGGATACGATACGGCGCTGCTAATCGATGCTGTTTTGAGCGGCGGTCCGGCGGGAGAAGTTATGGAGATTGATTTGGCCGAACTGGAGAGCAGTGCCACTCGTCTCGTTTCCGCCCATGATTTAGCTGTGCCGGAAGTTTTGGCTTTGGGCTACTTGCTGAAGGGGGAGGAAATGCCGCAGAAATTGCTGATCATCGGGATTTCTGTTGAGCAGGGTTCGCTGCTTCCCGGCCAGCCTCCTTCAGCGGAGGGCCTTGCCGGTGCAGAATTGGCAGCTAAACTGATTGCTAAGAAGCTGGACGTCTGAAGCATGTTTCCCCTAAGCGTCTCTATCTGCTGCCCAGCTATGCAAGCAGCAAGGTTCTTACCTGAGTGAGGTGTTGGTGATGCATGAGTTGTCCCTGATAAGTGCCCTAGTCGAGGAAGTTTCCCGGGACGCACAGGAGCGTGGGGTTAGCAGGATTACCACCGTTAATTTGGCAGTGGGGAAAAGAGCGCATGCGCTACCGCACGCGCTACTTTTCTGCTTTGATTTGATTAAACAGGACACCATTTTAGCTGATGCACAATTGATCATCGAGGTAGTCCCACCCGTTTTTTACTGCGAGCGCTGTGGACTGAACGAGGTTCATGACAAGCTTTGGGCTAACTGTGCTCATTGCGGTTTGCCTACAGTGCCCGCAGGCGGCATGGAGCTGGAAATCAGAGGATATGAGGGGGACGGCCCGGATGCACGAAAAGAAAATAAAAATTAAAGTGGCGTTGGCCCGGGACCTGTTGCAAAGAAATAAAATTTTAGCTGGCGATTTACGCACACGCTTTGCGGAGCAGCGTTTGGCCGTGATAAATCTTCTTGGTAGTCCGGGTGCGGGGAAAACTACCTTGCTCGAGGCTAGCCTACCGCTGCTCTGTGGGCAATACCGGGTCGGCGTAATTGAGGGTGACCTATATACAACGCGAGATGCGGAAAGATTGGCAAGGAGCGGTGCCGCAGTCATCCAGATCAATACGGAAGGCGCCTGCCATTTGGATGCGCAACTGGTGGGCGGTGTGTTGGAAGAACTGCCGGAGCTTGATTTGCTCTTGATTGAGAATGTCGGTAATCTTGTTTGTCCCGTTGGCTTTGACTTAGGTGAGGACGCCAGAGCCGTAGTTTTGAGTATTAGTGAAGGAGACGATAAGCCGGAGAAGTATCCGCAAGCTTTTCAAACCGCCCAAGCTGTTGTTCTGAGTAAGCTTGATCTGTTGCCGTATGTCAGCTACGACCTGCCGGCAGTGCTTGCCACTCTGGCACACCTTAATCCTGCTGCCACAGTTATGCAGCTCTCCGCCACCGGAAAAAGCGGGTTGGCTCCCTGGCTTGAGTGGGTGGAAAGCGTTGTGGCCAAAAAAAAGAGGGGGAGCTGAACAATGTCGTCGGGAGCGCAAGTAACAAGGACGGATGCCCGCCGCTTGAGAATACAGGTTAGCGGTACTGTCCAGGGCGTAGGTTTCCGACCATATGTCTGCAGGGAGGCACTAAAGTATGGGCTGTCGGGCTGGGTGCAGAATAATCGTGAGGGAGTAACCGTAGAAATAGAGGGAAAGAAAGCAGCCTTAGCTGCTTTTGTCAAGGAAATACGCCATTGTTCTTTACGGCTGGCTCGGGTAGCCGAACTGAAAATAGAAAAAACCGCGCCCGTAGGCCAAGCTGATTTTGTTATTCTGGACAGTTCTTGCTGCGGCAGGCAACCTGCCAGCGTTTCGCCAGATGTGGCCGTTTGCGCAGGCTGTCAAAGCGAAATGGCAGACTGCCAAGATAGACGGTTTGCTTATCCGTTTACTAACTGCACCGATTGCGGCCCGCGCTTTACCATCATTACCGGTGTGCCATATGACCGGGAGAAGACAACAATGTCAGGGTTTGAGATGTGTCCGTACTGCCTTGCCGAATATCATAATCTGCTCGATCGGCGCTTTCACGCGCAGCCCAATGCTTGCCCGCAGTGCGGGCCGCACGTTATGCTGCTGCAAGCTTGCGGTCGAGAAGTGCCGGGGGACTGGGTGAGCAATTTTCATGCTGCGATTAGTGACGGCAAGATTGTCGCGGTTAAAGGGCTGGGAGGCTTTCACTTAGCTTGCGACGCGCAAAATCGCCAGGCGGTAAATCTCTTGCGTGAGCGCAAAGGACGACCAGCCCGGCCTTTTGCAGTGATGTGCAGAGATATGGCTACCATCCGGCGGTTCTGTCACTTGGAGCCGGCAGAGGAGGCGCTGCTTAACTCGCCTGCCGCCCCGATTGTGGTGCTGCGCCGCCACGCAAACTGTCGGCTACCGCGGCAACTCGCACCTCGCCTTGGGACGCTGGGCGTGATGCTACCGTATACGCCGCTTCACCATCTGTTGTTTGGCGATAGCCTAGATGTGCTGGTAATGACTAGCGGCAATGACAGCGGCCTTCCACTGGTGAAAGATAACGAACAGTCTCTAAGAGAACTGGGTGGCCTGGCCGATTATATGCTGGTTCACAACCGGGAAATCCATCGGCGCTGTGATGACTCGCTGGCACTGGTAGTTGACGCGACGCCGGTACTGCTGCGCCGTTCACGCGGTTATGTGCCCGACCCGGTTACTGTTCCTGTCCCAGCCGACTCCCCGGTAATTCTGGGTGCCGGCGGAGACTTGAAGAACGTTTTTTGCCTGCTGACAGACGGCAAGGCTTACCTTGGTTCTCATGTTGGTGATTTGGCTTACCGGGAAACGGCCGTCGTTTACCTGGAAGCCTTGGCAGGGATGCAGCGCCTGCTGGAAACTGAGCCGGTGGTTGCCGCCTGTGACTGCCATCCTGCCTATCACTCTGCAAAACTGGCTGCCGCGTTGCCGCTGGAGGAAGTGGTGCCGGTGTTCCACCATCACGCCCATATGGCTTCCTGCATGGGAGAAAATATGTTGGCTGGCCAGGTCATTGCCGTAGTCTGTGACGGCAGCGGTTATGGTCCCGATGGTACTATTTGGGGTTGCGAGGTGCTTACGGGTGATTATCGTGACTTCCGGCGCCGGTATCATCTGGAGCCGGTTCCCTTGCCAGGGGGAGAAGCAGCCATGCGCCAGCCGTGGCGCATGGCTGCTTCATATCTTTATACGCACATGGGGGAAGAGGGCAAAAGTTGGGCACGCGAGTTTTTGCCTCAACCGGCGAGTGTATTGGCTACCGTGTTTGCCATGTTGGAAAACAACTTCAACGCCCCGCTTACCTCCAGCTGCGGCCGCCTGTATGACGCGGTAGCGGCCTTGCTAGGTGTTTGTTTTGAGAACACGTATGAAGGTCAGGCGGCGACGGAGCTGGCAGAACTGGCGGAAGGTGAAAACGGCACGGCTTATCCGTACTCGCTTGAAGGCAGCAGGATTCTGACGGGAGAAATGTTTCGAGGGATGGTGCTTGACTGGCGAAACGGAGTCTCGCCGGCTAAAATAGCCGCTAACTTTCAGCAAACGCTTGTAGAGGCGCTGGCGTCAGCCGTCTTTTACACACGTGAGAAGGAAGGTTTAGAACGGGTCGTCTTGAGTGGCGGTTCGTTTCAAAACAAGTTTTTGCTGTCGTCGCTGCGCCGGCGGCTGACAGCTAGCGGGCTTGCAGTCTACATTCACCGTCAGGTTCCGGCAAATGACGGCGGGCTGGCTCTTGGCCAGGCACTGGTGGCAGCATGGAGGAGGAAGGAAGTATGTGTATAGGTATGCCCTGTCGAGTTATTGCAAGAGTTGGTGAATTGGGTACCGTAGAATACTGCGGCAACAGCCGGGAAATCAACTTTGCTTTAGTTCCTCAAGCCGGTAATGGCGAATGGGTCTTGGTGCACGCAGGCCTTGCCCTACAGCTTATCGGCGAGGATGAGGCAGAGCAACTCTTGGCTTTACTGGAGGAATTTTATGCTGAGCGGGACTGAATTGGCGCAAGCGCAGCAACTGTTGGCATTGATTAAAAAAAAATTAACCGGACCGCTCTCAATTATGGAAGTGTGCGGTACGCACACTACAGCCATCTCTAAGTATGGTTTGCGCCCATTGCTTGAACCGCTGCGTCTGCTCTCCGGGCCCGGTTGTCCTGTCTGTGTCACCGCTGCCGTCGATCTGGACCGGATGATTGCCTTGGCAGGCACCGGTGCCATTGTTGCCACCTTCGGCGATCTGCTGCGCGTTCCCGGCAGTGAGACCAGTTTGGAGCAGGCGCAGGCGGAGGGAGCGGACATTCGCATTGTCTATTCTCCTTTAGACGCTTTGGCTATAGCTGCAGACAATCCTAAACGACCCGTCGTTTTTCTTGGTGTGGGTTTTGAGACTACCGCCCCGGCCATGGCCTTGGCAGTGAAGCAAGCGAGAGAACGTGACTTATCCAACTTTTACCTTTATAGTTGCCTGAAAACAGTAGTACCGGCATTGCACGCTTTATTGGCGGCACCTCATGGGCTAGACGGACTGCTGTTGCCCGGACACGTCAGCAGTGTCATCGGTCGCCGCGCTCAGGATTTTGTAGCCTCTCTCTACGGAGTGCCGGCAGCCGTCGTTGGCTTTGGCGAGAGGGATATTTTGCTGGGCATCGCTGCCGTTCTTAGGATGATTGAGGAGGGAACGCCGGGCGTAGTCAACGCCTATCCGCATGTGGTGCGGGAAGAAGGTAATCTGCTGGCACAGAAGCTGTTGGCAGAGGTATTCGACACTGCTGCCGCCGAATGGCGCGGGTTTGGCATGATTCCCGAAAGCGGCCTTGTGCTGAAAACAGAGTTTGCCAGTCATGACGCCGCACTGCATTTCGATTTGCCACATGCCTCTGTGCTGCGGGAGCAGGACCCTTGTCGCTGTGGTGACGTGTTGCGTGGTGCGATCTCACCTTTGGACTGTGCGCTTTTTGCCGATCGTTGCCTGCCGCTCACACCGCTAGGCCCCTGCATGGTCTCTTCGGAAGGCGCGTGTGCCGCATATTATCGCTATGACAGAAAAAAAGGAGTTGCTCCGGCATGAAGCGTGTATTGTTGGCGCACGGCGACGGTGGTTTATATGCCGCCGCACTGATTAAGGACCTCTTTTTGCGGCACTTTAGCTATCCGGAGCTTGGTAAACTAAAAGATGCTGCGTTGCTTTCGTCTATCGACGGCAGGCTGGCCGTTACCACCGATTCCTTCGTGGTCCAGCCGCCATTTTTTCCGGGAGGTGATATCGGGAAGCTGTCAGTCTGCGGGACGGTTAATGACCTGGTAGCCGGTGGAGCGCAGCCGCTATATCTGACCGTCTCTTTTATCCTGGAGGAAGGGCTGCCACTAGAGGAGCTGGAGGTGATAGTCGTTTCGCTTGCTGATACTGCCCGCTCCTGCGGGGTGGAGGTGGTGGCCGGTGATACCAAGGTGGTGCCCCGCGGGCAGGCAGACAAGCTCTACATCACCACCACAGGCATTGGGCGCGTAGACCCGCGACTAGCTCTCGGAGCGGAGCACGTTCGGAGCGGCGATGCCGTGATTTTAAGTGGTCCGGCAGGCGACCACGGCATTGCCGTTCTCTCCTGTCGCAAGGGAGTTTCTTTTCAGACACAGGTTGTCAGCGACTGTGCGCCGCTAAACGAGCTGATTGAAACTATCTCGCCTTATTTTCCTGCCTTGCGCTGGCTGCGCGACCCTACCCGCGGCGGTGTGGGCGCCACGCTCAATGAGCTGGTGGAAAGCGCCGCCTTGGATATTATGTTGGAGGAAAAACTCTTGCCGGTCCGCCCCGAAGTGAGGGCTGCCGCCGAGCTCTTGGGTCTTGACCCGCTTTATCTGCCAAACGAAGGGAAGATGATTATGGTGGTGGAGCAGGAAGTGGCCGCAGCCGTTCGTGCGGCTCTGCGGGAACATCCCTTGGGACGGGAGGCGGAAATCATCGGCCAAGTCGAGCGCGGTGCAGGCAATGTTTGGTTGCGTACCGTCCTTGGCGGGACCCGTGGCGTAGAAATGCCTGCCGGCTTACCGCTGCCGAGAATATGTTAAACACGTCAAGACGCCTCGCGCTTTGCAAAAGCGGAGGCGTCTTGCTTGTATTTGCCTTTCCTTTTAGGATGTATTTACGCTAAATTGCAAGGAGGGATGTCGCGAGTTCGGCGATAATTGCTGAAACAAATATTGAGGAGAGTGAACTTCCTATGTTGGCAGGAAAAAACCAAAAATTGGCGAATGTGGCTAGAAAGCGTCCGGTGCTTGCGACGCTGTGTTGTTTGTTGTTGGTGTTTTCACTGGGGGGTTTGCTTTTTCCACACCGGCTTATGTTCAGCCGAACCAGCCTGAACTGTTTATTATAACAAGGAATATGCAAACTTATGACTTGGATGCTACTCAGTGGAATTTCCCGATGTTGTTGGCTGGGTTTGGTCCGGGGCCTGGGACTGCCCACCTCGTGGAGTTTAGTTTAACTTGTATTGTATAATTGGAGGGAAGGGCTAGTGCTCACTTTTATTAATTTTATAACCACATATTGTTGTTCTCGTTACATCCGCCATATCTACAAAACGACCTGTTGCGGGGATTAGAACGATTAATATCTTAATGAATTGGCCAGAAAGGGAAATCATTGCCCTTCTCTCCATGGTGCTTTCATTGTTGGCCTGGTTATGGATAGAAAATTTTGGGCTTATATTTAACCATAGACTTGGCTTATTCGGCAACATGATGCATTTCTGGCCAATATTTCTGTTGTTTGCAATTTCTGCAGGTTTGTCTCTTGCATTAAAGAGAGTCAAAGGCTTGCTGATTGCGCTGCCGTACCTGCTATTGCTTGGAGAAGGCTTTTTCTGGTTTGCGTGGATTCTTGCAGAAAGCGAACGTGAGGCAGGTGTTGCACTTCGTGCCGTTTCCCAAATATATTACGCATTGGCTTTGCCGATAGCTATAATTGCCTTGCTCTGGGAAAAGGATGCCACAATGAAAAACAAGATATATGCAGGGGCTTTTGCAATCCAGTTAGCTTTGGCAATAGGATCTGTCTATTATTACACGTTCCATTACAGATGATATCAACTGACACCATCTACACCAGCCCAATTTTTATCAGGCAGTAATCCGTTGTTTAGCTAGATGAGTAAACCGTAGTGATGGGGAGGAAGGGCTGATGCTTGAGTTTATAGCTACGTACTGGACGCTTTTTCTCCTAGCTTTCGTTTATGTTGTTCTTGCCAAAGTCTTGGTAAAAAGACACTGCGCTGAAATTAGGAGCACCAGTGAAGACAAGCAAAAAGCGTTAAAGGCGGGAGTGATGTTTTTGAAACACAGGAAAGCCATAGCCTTTCTCTCCATTAAAGTTTTAATTTGGGTTTTCTTATTCTACTATTTTAGCGGATTACTTGTTTATCGTAATCCCTACTCAAATTTTGTGCAGAACAGGCAAAGTGGTGTTCCTTTTGAACTGATGACCATTTTTGATTTTGACCAAATCTCTGGTTTTGACCAAACTGATCTTCGGCCGCAAATAAGCTCTTTTTTTGGACGTGGATGGGATTCCATATTCTTACATGGAATGGAACATAAAACCTTATGGATTTATGGTTTACTAAGTTTTCCTGATCCGCGTAGTAACGGAGGATGGCCGCCTCTCAGCATGCATGCAATTTGGGGCGAGACAGTTGAAGATAAACTGAAAATACTCGAACGCCTTGCTTACTCTGCCTATCTGCCTAAGATGCAATGGGTCAATAATAGACCAAGCACAGGGCATGACACTCTAACTCATATAGCGACACGCACAGAGGTTGTCTCGCCTGTTTTCCTCAGATTATTCTGGAAAGAGGGGCTTGGAGAAACAAGAGAAACGGTAGCCAGAGAAGTTATATTTACTACTGACATTTATAACATCCATAATATCTGGTTGCTTTTTCATACGCTTACGCCGCTTGATGCTGACCCTCAGCTTCTCAGCTTTTTAAACACAGAGAAACAGAGATTACTCATGCAAGCAAAAGATTATCACCCAGGGAACGTCAACAGAGATATTTTGTTCTATGGTCTAAAAGAGATGCCTTGGGCGAGAGTGCCTTATCCAGCAGATCCATTTCTAACTGCTTTACTGGTTTGGCTGCCTACGTTACCGGCGAAATGGTTCCTTTTTGCGCCAATGTTTTATGTGCCTTATGAGGTCATTGGCAGGGTAGCTTGGGTATATTACTATTTTCTTGTATTACTGGGCGTGGTGGCGGTCTCGCTTATTTTAAGAGCAGAATTTAAGAAGCGCTAAAAGTGGGCACAATGGGCGCTCTTAACAGTGCAAGGAGCATTGTTGCCCTTTCCATGTCTAGGCTCAGCGATTTGTCCATCAGCCTGATTTTAATAAGGCAGTAGTTAAATTTGCATCGAACCTGCCCCAGGCTGCGGGCAGGGCAGGTAGGTAGGGGGGAAGCGCTGTTGGTGCTTAAAAGACAAAAGCCATAGTTGGGTTAACATGGGGCGTTTCATTTTTGTTTTTGCTGTTGTGGTTTCCTTTCGGGCGGATTTTAATCTGCTCTTGTTTAGTGGTTACATAAACGGTATAATGTAGTCACTACATCTTTATGGAGGCATTAAATATGGAAAAGGCAGGAATTCGGGAAATTAAAAAGTCGCTAAGCTTTTATATCCGGAAGGTTAAAATGGGAGAGACCATTACCATTACGGAAAGAGGCGTTCCCGTGGCTAAGCTTTCTCCTGTCAGTTTAAATGTTCCGGAAGAAGCCTTCAGGATGGTGGAAGAAGGTCTGGCATTCTGGCAGGGAAATAAACCGGGTCGGATTAACCCTGTCCGCAAAAAGAATCTTAAAGCCAGGAATCTGTCAGAGGTGGTAAGCGAGGAGCGAAGATGATCTGTTATTTCGATACCAGTGCCCTAGTTAAACTTTATGTTGAGGAAGAGGGCAGTGAACTTGTCGCTGATTATTCGCGAAAGGGTCTTTTTATAGCTACTTCAAGGGTGGCTTATGCAGAAGCGAGGTCTGTCTTTGCCCGAGCCAGCCGGGAAGGAATATTGGATGTTCAAGCATATCGTGATGTTGTTGCCAATTTTAATGAGGAGTGGCCGTCATATTTTGCCTTGGAAGTATCAGATACTGTTCTGCAGCGGGTGGATACCCTAGTTGACAAATACCCCTTGCGTGGTTTTGACGCATTGCATTTGGCCAGTACAATTATCTTTTCAAGGCAGCTTGACGGTGAAGACCTGCTTGTCGCATGCTGGGACGCAAGACTGTGGGAGTATTATTTGCAGGAAGGATTTTCACTTATTCCTGGGGATAGGCCTGCTAAGTAGGCGGTGTCTGACTAAATCTGATCGGTTTCTGATCGCATATAGAAAAAGAAGCTTTTGCCTCCGGAAGTGCCGCTGCTAGCGGCTTTTTTTCTCGATGTCGTCAGCCGGGTCGATATACCAGTTATCCTGGTGGAGCTGGCAGCAGTGATGGGTGGACTAGCACTTTTGGTAGGGCAACAAACTGGTCTGAGCCCTTGAGTCGGAATGTTTTGGTCAAAATAGCCCTAATATTCTTTTTAAGCAGATTTCCACTTCTTCAAGTTTGTTCGGCGAAGCCTGTCCCCTCGTCTCACATTAATGCAATATAAACTGATGCGTTCAAGTCTCAATGTCTGAAAAAGCTGTGTTAGAGTTGTGCAGGCGGTGACCGTGTGATAAAATGTAGTGGACTACCAAAATATATGGGGTGTTAAGGAGTGCTGATTCTGCTGCTTGCTGTGCTTGTGATTCTCTTTGATCAGATCTTAAAATTGCTGGTTGTGAACACCATGAGTCTGAACCAGTCAATTCCTGTGATTACCAATATTTTTCATATCACCTACGTCCATAATTTTGGCGCTGCTTTTGGTTTGCTGGCACACCGTACCGGTTTCATTATTCTGGTTACTGTTGTAGTGGTGTTTTTGCTGCTTGTTTTTCTTCGGCATTTGCCAAAAGAACAGAAGTTGTTGCGTGCAGCACTCGTCTTGCAGTTGGCTGGAGCAACCGGCAATTTGATTGATCGGGTACGAATGGGATATGTGGTTGACTTTTTTGACTTGCGCGTGTGGCCTGTATTTAACGTGGCAGACATCGCTATTGTTTCCGGTATCGGTCTGCTGATTTTAGATTTAACCCGCAATACTCGGGAGAAGGGAGTTTAAATGTATCCTGTCTTATTTCGTATCGGCGGTATTAGTATTTATTCTTACGCTGTGCTTTTGACCTTGGCGTTTATTATTGGGACACTCGGCGTTTCTCGGGGAGGGAAAAAGGCGGGCCTGCCTGTGGAAAAATTGCTGGATATGGCCATGTGGATTTTAATAGCCTCTTTAGTAGGGGCGCGCCTGCTGTTTATTCTGATAGAGTTGCCAATGTATTTGGCGGATCCGCTCTCAGTTTTTCATGTGCGGAGCGGCGGGCTTTCCTTTCATGGAGGCTTGATCGCTGGGATTGCCACCGGGTTATGGTATACACATCGCCAGAAATTGCCTCAGGGGATAATCGCCGATTTGGTGGCGCCGTATTTAGCCTTGGGCTATGGCATCGTGCGTATCGGCTGCCTTTTAAACGGTTGTTGCTTCGGAATCCCTGCGGATCTTCCTTGGGCGTTACCTGGCGCAACTGCCGACGCAACTCTGCGTCATCCAACCCAGTTGTATGCTTTTTTGACCGCCATGATTATCTTTGCCCTGCTTTTGTGGCGGAGAGATAAAACCCGCTTCAACGGTCAGTTATTTTTGGAATTTATTTTATTCTACAGTGTTTACCGGTTCTTCATTGAATATTTTCGTGAAGTGAGCGCCTACGCCGGCATACTTACGCTGGGTCAGTCCGTTTCTCTGATTGGTGCTGTCGGCGCATATGTAGCCATCCGTCTCTGGCCGCTGGGGCGGAGAAATGCTGCATGAAGACCAGCAGTTTTTCTGTGACTGAATTGTTGTCTGGAGAGCGCCTAGATGCAGCGGCAGCAAAGCAGGCAGATAATCTGTCTCGAGCACGCGTGCAAAAGTTGATTGACCAAGGTCTTGTCCTGGTGGACGGTGTTCCCCAAAAAGCTAATTACCGTCTGCGGGCGGGTCAGTTGGTGGAGATATCTCTTCCTGAGTTAACGCCTGCTGTTGCCACAGCAGAAGAAATCGCCCTGAACATCTTGTATGAAGATGAAGATTTGCTTGTGCTTGATAAACCTAAAGGTTTAGTGGTCCATCCGGCGGCAGGTCATCTGAGCGGGACACTGGTTAATGCTCTGCTCTATCATTGTGACGACCTATCAGGAATTAACGGTGAAGCACGTCCCGGTATTGTCCACCGCCTTGATAAAGATACCTCAGGCGTTTTGCTTGTGGCAAAAAATGACTACGCCCATCGCAAGCTGTCTGAGCAGTTTAAAGAGCATAGTATTACGCGTGAGTATCTGGCTATAGTTCACGGGAATATGGTTTTGTCTTCAGGCAGCATAGCTGCTCCCCTAGCGCGACACCCTCGAGAGCGGAAGAAAATGTCGGTGGCACCGGCAGGCAAAGGACGACGGTCGGTCACACATTTTAGCGTCTTAGAGCGATTTGACGGTTACACATATCTGGTTTGCAGGTTGGAAACAGGGCGTACCCATCAAATTCGTGTCCATCTGGCGTCCATTGGCCACCCTGTTGTGGGGGATCCGCTTTATGGTTATAAAAAGAAGCAAGTTAAACTCTCGGGGCAGGCTTTGCACGCTCGATTGCTCGGTTTTATTCACCCCACGAGCGGAGTACATTTGGAGTTTTGCAGCGAACCACCTGCGGAGTTTATGGAATTGCTGGGGGCTTTAAGGGAAAAACGGGGAAAAGAAGGGGATCTGTTATGAGAATCAAAAAACAGATTATGGACGGGGAAGCAATGCGTCGGGCGCTAACGCGTATTGCCCATGAGATTGTAGAACGAAATAAGGGAACTAAAGGGTTGGTGCTGATTGGCATCTGCACTAGGGGCGTGCCCCTAGCGGAGAGAATTGCTCGTAAAATCAGCATTATTGAAGGAAGCATGCCTCCGGTTGGTTTTGTTGATATCACCATGTATCGGGACGACCTTTCTGTATCGTCGGAACAGCCTTTTGCGCCTGAAACTAAAATTAACGTTCCCATTAATGCCAGCAAAGTGATTCTGGTGGATGACGTGCTTTTTACCGGACGTACTATCCGCGCGGCTATGGAGGCAATTATCGACCTTGGTCGGCCCGATAGTATTCAATTGGCTGTCCTGGTAGATCGCGGGCATAGAGAACTCCCCATTCGTGCCGACTATGTGGGCAAAAACGTTCCTACCAGTCATCGGGAAAATATTGAGGTCATGCTGGAAGAAGTAGATGGAGAAATTGACCAAGTAGTGATTACCGAGATGGAACATTAGCAGGAAAGCTTTGGAAACATTTGATAGTTTAGGATAGGGGGTGCCCCTATGTGTGAAACAGTTTCTTTTCCTTGGGTGAGCGCTTACCCGGAAGGAGTCAGGCAGAAGTTGACATATCGGCTGCAGCCGCTGGATCTTTTTCTTGAACAAGCGGCAACGCGCTGGCCTCAAAAGACAGCCGTGATTTTCTTTGGGAAAAAAATCACTTATCGGCAACTAGCGGCGGAGGCGCGACAATTTGCTGCTGCCTTAGCGGCCTGTGGAATCGAAAAGGGAGACCGGGTTGCGGTGATGCTCCCCAATTGTCCGCAGTTCATGATCTGCTATTATGGAATCCTCCGTGCCGGAGCAGTAGTGGTCCCCATCAATCCGCAAAACGTGGAGCGAGAGCTGATTCAGCAGTTGCGGGATGTGGGCTGTAAAACTATTGTCTATCTTGATACAAGCCATGAGTTGATTCAAAAGGTGCGGGAAGCAGCAGGTATCCAGCAGCTTATTGTGACCGGGTTACAGGATTATATGTCACCTCTTGCGGCCTATAAGTACCGCCTTCTCTGGAAACGCAGGGGAGTATCTCTTAATCTGCCGGTCACCAATGGATTATTGCGTCTAACCGAATTTGTCAACCAGGCACCAGCCAAAGTATCGCAAATCAGTATTGACCCGCTGGAGGATTTGGCTGTGTTGCAATATACCGGCGGAACTACCGGGACGCCTAAGGCCGCCATGCTGACTCATTACAATCTGGTGGTAAATTCATTGCAACTTAAGGAGTGGTTTGTGGGCAGCAGGGAGGGCCAAGAGATTTGTTTGTCAGTGATGCCGTTTTTTCACGTTTACGGGATGACCTGCGGGTTGAATCTGGCTGTGGCTTTGGCCGCAACCTTAGTTATTCATCCACGCTTTAAGACAGAACGGGTGCTGGCAGACATTGAACGCTATAAAATAACGGTTTTTCCAGGGACGCCTGCAATGTATGTGGCGATTAATTCTCAGGCAAGCACGCCAGACTATGACCTGTCTTCGCTTCGCTACTGTGTAAGCGGAGCGGCTGCTTTAGCACCTGACGTTGTTCGACTGTTCGAGAAAAATGGCGGGGGAGTTTTGCTGGAAGGTTATGGCTTGACGGAAGCATCTCCGGTAACACACTGCACACCGTTGATGGGTATGCGTAAAGCAAGAAGCGTTGGGGTTCCTTTGCCCGACACGGAATGTAAAATTGTTGATCTGCAGACGGGTGATGAGGAACTGCCGCTCGGGGCGGCGGGGGAATTAGTTGTCCGCGGTCCTCAAGTGATGAAAGGTTACTGGCAGCGTCCGGATGAAACCGCGAAAATATTAAGAAATGGCTGGCTGTTTACCGGCGATATTGCTCGCTTGGATGAGTATGGCTATACTTATCTTGTGGACCGTAAAAAAGATATGGTTATTTCCGGCGGCTATAATATTTATCCTCAGCATGTTGAGAGCATCATTATGGAGTTGCCGCAGGTGCAAGACGTGGCGGTGGCTGGTATCCCTGATGCTTATCGTGGGGAGACTCTTAAGGCTTATGTTGTGTTATCGCAAAACGCAAGCTTGTCAAAAGAGCAACTTCTGGAACATTGTAAACAGCGCCTTGCCGCCTACAAAGTTCCCCGTCTGATTGAATTTCGGCGGGAACTGCCAAAAACAATGGATGGTAAAATATTACGGCGAGTACTGATTGAAGAAGAGAAAAATCGCCCGCTGGATGCTTAATAATCTTCTGGCAAGTTAAACTGGGAAGGAGAGATTAAAATGGCGCACCACAAGCGTCGGCTCCCGGTTATTCAGGCTGATGCAGTCTTGCAAAGTCTGCCGGAAGGCACTATCGTCACTGATGCCACCGCTATAATCCGCTTTATTAATAAACGGGCGGCAGAGATTTTTGACTTGAATCCGGTTGACAGTATAGGACAACTGTTTGAGGTTGCTATTGGCAACCACAGTCTTAGCAGAGCTATTCAAAGAATAATCACCACCGGTGGGCATTGTCTTCCTGAAGCAGTGCCCAAAACGCTTAATGTCACAGTCGGCGGCAAAGAAAGATACTTTAAAGCAGAAGTTTCACCGTTGATTGAAGAAGAAGCGCTGGTAGGAACAGTGCTTTTATTTACAGATGTCACGCATTACGAAAGGGCAGACAGAATAAAAAATCAGTTCGTTGCCACTGTTTCCCATGAATTCCGCAATCCTCTCACATCAATTGTTTTGGCCATCGAACTGTTGCTTTCCGGCCGACAGGCGAATTTGTGCGGAGAAAATTTAGCGCTGGCTCAGGCAATCTCTGATGATGCTCAGCGCCTTACCCGCTTGGTTGGCAATTTGCTCAATTTCACCAGGATGGAGGCAGGAGAAATTAAAATGGAGCTAGAGAGAGTGATGGTAGCAGAGATGGTGGAAACGGCTATCATCCCCTTGTCGCTACAGCTTAAAGCAAAGGACATTAAGCTGAGAGTCGTAATCCCAGAGGGCTTGCCTGCAGTTTGTGTGGATGCCACTAAAGCAACCTGGATTTTGACTAATTTGGTGGCCAACGCAATTCGCTACACGCCTGAGGGTGGGGAGATCACTATCTCTGCCTGCCTCAAAGAGAAAAAGGTTTTTATTTCTGTCTGTGATTCCGGTCCGGGAATCCACCCTCGGCACCATGAAAAAATCTTTGAAAAGTATACGCAGGTGAAGGGAAACGGCAGTTCCGGTGGTGCAGGTTTAGGCTTGGCAATTGCTAAGGAAATCGTGGAAGCCCATGGTGGGAAAATATGGGTGAAAAGTGATCTTAACAAAGGAGCGTGTTTTAGGTTTACGCTGCCGATAAATGAGAAGGAGGAATTGCTGCATGAAGAAGAAAATTCTGTTAGTAGAGGATGAAAAAAACATTGTCCTCGGTGTGACCATATGTTTGCGCAGCGCAGGGTTGGACGTAACCGTGGCTGAAGACGGAGCCGATGCACTGAGAAAATTGGAGACTGACAAACCCAACCTAGTGCTGCTGGATTTAGTTATGCCAAAACTAAATGGGCTTGACGCGCTGCAAGCGATGAAAGAGAATGAGGCAACACGAGATATTCCGGTGATTGTACTAAGCGCCAGAGCACAAGAAGAAGATATCCAGAGGGCTATGGAGCTTGGCGCAGCAGATTATATGGCTAAGCCTTTTCGTCCGGATGAACTGCTGGCCGTGATCAGGCAGGTGCTGGCAGAGGGCGTCTAGACGGTTCTCCCATAAGGCATAAAGCCTCTATTCGGGGAGAAGATAGTAGGGTAGCACAAATATAGGAGTGCATATCCTTGGAATGGACATTGTTTTACAGAACGGCAATTTTGTACTTGGCTGTTTTGCTTTCCATTCGGATTATGGGGAAGCGGGAAGTGGGGCAGCTCTCTGCTTTTGATTTAGTGGTGGCGATTATGATTGCAGAACTGGGAGCCGTAGCCATAGAGCAGGTTGACATGCCGATGTATTTAGGCCTTGTGCCCATCGCCACTTTGGTGGTTCTAGAAATTTTTCTCTCGTTTTTGAGCATGAAAAGTCACACTATCCGGGGAATCGTCGACGGGTCGCCCAGCATTGTCATTGCTAACGGGAAAATTATCGAAAAGGAACTGCGTAAACTGCGCTACAATATATCTGACCTGTTAGGTCAATTACGGGAAAAAGATGTGGTCAACATTGCCGATGTTCAGTACGCCGTTTTGGAAACATCAGGAGAGCTTAGCATTTTGCTTAAAGCAGCTAAACGTCCTGTGACTACTGGGGACCTTGGGTTGCCTGTTAAATATGAGGGCATGCCAACGCCTTTGATTTTTGACGGACACATTCACTTTAAAAATTTGCGTCGCCTGCAGCTTGATGAACAATGGTTGCTTGTTGAACTTCGCAAGCAAGGCTTGGCTGGAATAAAAGATGTACTGTTTGCCAGTCTAGATACAAACGGAGATTTGTTTGTCAGTGAAAAAGAACGTGCAATAAAAAAGCCTGCCGCCAAATAGACTGCCGGCAGGTTTAGTATTTTGGAGGGGTGCGCGTGGTGCTTCAAAAACCATTATTATTCGCTAGGGAGCTAATTAGCAGAAGCCTTAAAGCGGGGGGTTGTGCCGTTGATGCCACCAGCGGCAATGGGCACGACACAGTATTTCTTGCTGAAGTAGTGGGCCGAACCGGGTCGGTGCTGGCATTTGATATTCAGCCGCAAGCTATTGCCGCCACGCGTCAAAGGCTCGCGGCCAGCGGATTATTGGAGAGAGTCAGCGTAATCGAAGACAGCCATGCCAAGATGGCTGCTTACAGTCAGACGACTTTTGATGCAGCCATGTTTAATCTGGGTTATTTGCCCCAGGCCGACCATGCGATTGTAACTAAGCCCGAATCAACAGTTGCTGCGCTCGACTTTGCCACAAAGCAACTGAACAAAGGAGGCATTATCACCATTTTGGTTTATACAGGCCATGAGGGAGGAAGAGAGGAATGGGAAAAAGTACGGGAGTTTTCTTTGGCACTGCCGCAGCAGCAGTTTACTGTGCTGGAGTACCGCTTGATTAATCAGAAAAATAATCCGCCATTTTTACTTGCTATCTCTCGGCTTTAAGTTAGATTTGCCATATTGACTTAATGTAGCCTTCGAGTGACCAGAAGTGCAGCAAGGGATTTGTGGGGTGGGCTTGCCATGAGGGCAGGCCGCTAAGCATAAGCCGCATACCCGTTTGCCGAAGCGGTCACGCACCTTGTTTTGATACTGATCACAAAGTTCAGGTTTTAGCCGCTCTGCTAAAGGTGTCTCCGGTGTGAAGGCAACACCTTTAATAGCTTGAACTGGGCATGTTTTCATACACAAGTCACAGTTACCGCAGTTGAGATCGAGAGGTTTGTCCGGTGGCAGCTGCAAACTGGTCAACACCGTCCCCAGCCGTACCCGGGGTCCGAACGTTTGGGTGACAAGACAGCCACTTTTGCCGATCCAGCCGATTCCTGCCAAATATGCCGCTATGCGGTGAGGGAAAATACTGTCTAAGCGATGTGTTCCCGTTCGCTGGGAAGAAGGTACGGGGAAAGTTTCGTAGCCACGCACTTCTAGCATGGCTGACAGGCGGATGGACAAATCGTCAATTAGCGTGTTAACGGCACGGTAGTAGTGCAGATAAGTGTTGGACGGTCCTTCCTGTAGTTCCTCGATAACTGAGCGGGGGAAGGGGATGATGAAAGAGATAGCGCGCTGAAAGCGTGACAAACGCGGGTCTGCATGTAACTGCAGTGCATTTTCTGCCGCTGTCAGATCCGCAATTCCAGCGGCACCGGCACCAGCATTAATTAAAGTTGTCAACAACTTTTCTTTAAATTCTTGCATCTCTTCACTCATAACGGCGCCACCTCATCTGCTAGAATACCATTTTCGACTGTAAAATGCAAAATTTAGGGAAAGATAAAAGAGGAAATTAAAAATTAATCTTGAATAGCATTTAAGCGTCTTCTCGTGCTGTTAGGTGGTGGTACTCTTTGGAAAATGCAGATATTTTTGGTGAAAATTTAGCACCCCTTAGACAACTGGAAGAGGGGTTAACAATAATATTGGGATCTGCCGGGTATCCGATGGAGAAAATTAATAGCCATTTATTGTACTCGTCAGGCAAGCGAATTCGACCGGCACTATTTTATCTAGCCTTGGGCTTTTGGGGAGAAGAGCCTGCGTCTCACCTGCCGGTGGCTTTGGCCATCGAGTTGATCCATACCGCAACGCTTGTCCATGATGATGTGGTAGACTGTTCGGTAAAGCGCCGCGGGAATCTGACAATCAATGCGGCCTGGGGCCAACAGACAGCAGTTCTTACCGGAGATTATTTGTTTGCCGAAGCATTTAGCTTGCTGGCAACTTATGGCAATATTGGTGTGATTCAGAAGATGGCTGCCCTAGTAAAGGAAATTAGTGAAGGTGAGATTCAGCAGCAGCAGGAATGTTATCGCGCCGATATTAGCTTTGCCGATTATTATGGGCGAATTTCAAAAAAAACAGCTCGCTTTTTTAGTGCTTGCACCAGCTGTGCCGGTTTAGTATCAGGCGTGGATAATGAAAGTCTGACTGCGCTTTCTGAATACGGTTTTCATTTAGGCATGGCTTTTCAGATTATTGATGATTTGCTTGACTTCCTCGGCAGTGAAGAGGTGACCGGTAAACCGGTCGGTGGAGATTTGCGCCAGGGGATACTTACGTTGCCGGTCTTACACTTACTGACCATCTCACCTCATAGTGAAGAATTTGCAACAAGAATTTCTAGCCGTCAAATTGACGACCAATTTATTTTAAAAATTACTCAGGAAATGAAAGCGTACAAGTGCCTGGAATATGTGCAAGCTGTCGCTGCCGGTTTTATTCGGCAGGCAAGCATAGATGCCGGCAGGCTTCCTTCCCACCCCAATCGGAAAACATTAAAGCAACTTGGTAACTTTATCGTGGATAGGCGGTTCTGAAAAATTCTATTGTACTTTATTTTGCAGTCTGTGTTAAAATATTAACAAGTTTGTCGGTAGCATGCTTTGTTGACAGTAAACGAACTGACTTCTGTCTTGATAAAAAACTATCAGATTTGAGGAGGAAAGTAGAAATGCCGCAACAGAAAAAGCCTCAAAATCCGTCAGTGAAGGACAAAAAGGGCACAAAAACCTCAAAGTCTCTCATTAAAAGGTTGCCGGTTTACTTGCGTATTCTGGACAACTTAATCCGCAGGGATGTGGATATTATTTCCTCCCGAGTGCTTAGTGACGAAACAGGCTTTACAGCGGAACAGATCAGAAAAGACTTGGCTACTTTTGGAGCCTTCGGCACCCGCGGCACCGGTTACAACACAAGTTATTTGCGGGAGAAACTGTTGAAAATTACCGGTTTGGATAAACAAATAAGAATTGTTGTTGTAGGTTCCGGCCATTTGGGCAAAGCGCTTACCCGCTATAACATTTTGAAAAACCCGTATGTGGAAATAGCAGGCATTTTTGATGCCAACCCAGCCGAACTGAATACAGAGATTCTAGGCATAAAAGTACAGGCTATGGAAGACATGCCTCGATTGATTGAAGAGCAAAGTATCAAAGTAGCCATGATTACTGTGCCGGCTGAAGTGGCTCAAGCGGTCGTTGATTTGCTGGTGGAAAACGGAATTTCTGCTATTTTGAATTTTGCTCCCACCAAGCTGCGGGCTCCCGCAGGTGTGCACATTCATAATGCTGATTTGACCATTGAGTTGCAGAGCCTGATCTATTACTCGCTGGAAAGGGAAAAGGAATAACCCAAAGTTAATTTTAGGTTAGTTAATTTTAGGTCGTTGACTTTTTAAAGCCTGTTGTGTATACTATAAAAGCGTCAAGACTCTGGAGCTGTGGTGTAGAGGCCTAACATGCCTGCCTGTCACGCAGGAGACCGCGGGCTCGAATCCCGTCAGCTCCGCCATAATATTTAGCGCCGAGATAGCTCAGTAGGTAGAGCAGCGGACTGAAAATCCGCGTGTCCCCAGTTCAATTCTGGGTCTCGGCACCATGCGGAAGTAGCTCAGCGGTAGAGCATCGCCTTGCCAAGGCGAGGGTCGCGGGTTCGATTCCCGTCTTCCGCTCCATAAACAACCATAGGGAGAGCGTTTTGCTCCTTAGTCAACTAATATTATTCGAATTGACCTGCAACAAAGTAAGCAGGGCGACATAGCCAAGTGGTAAGGCAGAGGACTGCAAATCCTTTATCCCCCGGTTCAAATCCGGGTGTCGCCTCCATTTTTATTTTTTTTAAAACGCCGGAGTGGCGGAACAGGCAGACGCAAGGGACTTAAAATCCCTCGGGAGTTTCTCCCGTACCGGTTCGACCCCGGTCTTCGGCACCAATGTTTATAAGGGTTTATCCCAAACGAATGACCACCGCAAGGTGGTCATTTTTGTGCTATTTTTGGTTTGATGTGCCCTTTATGTGCCCGTTTGAATTTAAAAAGAAATTTTCCAGTTTTGTAACAGCTTCTTCTTGCATCCCGGGCAGAACATGGGAGTAGATGTCCAGTGTAATGTTGATACTTTCATGGCCAAGGCGCTCCTGAACAATTTTAGGATGCACTCCTTGTGAGAGAAGCAGCGTGGCGTGAGTGTGGCGAAGGTCATGGAAGCGCAGTTCCGACCTTCCCAGCTTCTTGGCCACAGTCTTAAACCGCCGGCTGACTCCGGACGGGTCCAGAGGCTGCCCATACGCTGTGCAGAATACTAAGCCAATGTCCTCATATTCTTGGCCAAGCATTAACTTATCTTCGGCCTGCTGTTTCTTTCTCTTTTTGAAAGCATCGATAACCATTGCTGGCAGAACAATTTGACGCCGGCTTTTTTTTGTTTTTGGCTCTCTGAAGATAAAGCCTTGCTTTGGCAGCCAGCCAACAGTCTGCTGGATCCTGGCCATACCCTTATCTAGGTCAACATCAGACCACCGCAGACCCAGCAGCTCACCCTGGCGCATGCCTGTAAAAACAGCCGATATGAAAAGTTCCCTGTCTGGGTGCTTGTCCAACAAAGCAAGAAGCGTCCTAACCTCATCCGGGCCCAGTGTTTGCATATCTGGCCGACTGGGTTTTGGTGCTTCAACTGCATCCGCAGGATTCCGGCTTAGCAGCTGCCACTTCAATGCATGCTGCAGGGCCTCACGCAGCACTCGATGGTGATATTGCACTGACCGAGGGGATAGCCCTCCCTTACCGTCTCTGCGGCCTTCCTGGAGCTTTTTTGAGTAGACACCCATGCCGCCTGCGGCACCAGCGGAAGGATGAAAACAGCCTCCTGTCGAATGTTCTTTTTGCGGCTGGCGACGAGGTCGTATTTACTTGGTACTTCGAGTCCGATGAGTAGACGGA
>JAGXTN010000010.1 GCA_018333455.1 Dethiobacter sp.
CTTTTGTTGAATGGAGAATAGATTGTAACAACGCCTATAATGGAATATTATGCTAGAAGAAGAATTGTCTAGCTCCGGTTTCTATGATATTGTATGACTAAAGAGAAAGCAAATTCCTATCTTTGCTCTTGCAGTCGCTCCGGCAGATTGACTTTCGTTACGCGGGTGTGCGTACATTTCACGATAACCTTATTGCCGTTATCCTGTGGTTTACTTTCTTTTATCTGCCGACGTTTCCGTTGCATGCGCTCTTCTTCTTCCCCCTACTCGTTGTTCCTTACTGGCTGGCGGTGCCCATTGCGCTTGTCTATCCGCTGGTTATGGCCGCATGGTGGGTATCGTGGTGGAGGCGGCCAGCTAAATTGACGCGCACGTGGCTGCCGTTCCTGTTAGTCATGCATCTAATGATTTACATAGTTGCCTCGCCCGTTTGATGTAGCGTGGCAGACGGTCGCAAGTAGCGGGATCGTAGTCTCCCGCTTTTGGCATACCACGTTGACCGCCAAGCCTATCAAGCCTTGTGACGAATAGTATAGAAGAACAGGTACGGGATTGTGTGCGAAGCATTTAGGGGGGGATTGCATGAACCGGTGGCCAAAGTGGCATATTGTTACATTGTTCATGCTCCTGCTGTTTTGTCCGACAAATGTATTTTCTGAATCGCCACGGCACAAACATCCAACGTTGCTGGTTAGCCAGCACGGTTCAGTTTTTATCGTTATTCATGAGGACGAAACAGCAGACCTGGCGCCCATCATTGCTAAAATGGAACATGATATCCATGCGTTGGAAGTTGTCTTCCGGCAAATGCTGGCTGATGGCAGATTGGAAGGACGTCATCGGACACTAGTTATTAACGCCGGCTTTTATGGTTCAGCGACGGCTAGGTTTTCCCACGCGACAACAAGGCTTTACCGCACTAACCGGTCTGCTCTGTCCGGATGGGGCATCTCACTTGACGCCATTGTCAGGTTGAGGGAGGCGGGCGCCAGAAGGGAAGAAGTACTGACTCTCGGAAGAGCTTATGTGATTGATACTTCAACCGGGCTTTTGGCTCTGAACGATTTGCTAGCGTTAATTCATCTGTTGCCGGCGACCGATGATACGCGGGCGGTAAAGGAAATAAGGAACGAAGCGGAACTGTTGGCGGCAAAGAAGCAAATTCCACCGGGCCTAGTCGATGGCATGGCCTTTGGTATTGGCCCGCCCTGGGTCTGGAGCTATGTCCATGTGGGAGGGGATTATTTCACGGCTTTCTGGCAGGGTGGTGTGGTGACCTATTATTTGCGAACCACAAAAGAGGGAGAAAATATTCCCTTGCCTGTGTTGCCGCATTATTTGCTGAGACCGGTCTGGGGGGAGTTGTTCCCACGACTGATGGTTTATGCCGATGAAAAAGTGCTAACTGTTATTGACCGTTATAGAAACAATCGGTTTACGGTAAACCTGGCAGATCTGCCCGGGTTGAGCGGATTGACAATTTCTGAGCTGGCACTTGCCGCCGACTCACAGCAGGACAGGATAGCTTTTTCTTTCCGGGAAGAAGTTTCTCTGGGCGGGGCTGTCTCCTTTTTCCTGGACTTGCAGGATGGGCTGGTCAGCCCCATGGCCGGGGAATTTTTTGAGCAGTTGCAGGCCATGGGACAGACAGAAGCTGCCTGGGCCTGGCATAAAAACAGAGATGCGGCTTGGGGTAAACATCTAGCTGCGCTTTTGGTCCAACGGGGTGTTCTAAATGAGAGGGAGTCCGAAGCGCTGATTTTTTTGCCGACACTTTTTGGGTGGAATTTTCCGGGCTCCACTGGAGGAGGTGTCTTTGGTGTCCGCTTGCTAGCGTATGCTTCGCGCGAAGAGCTAATTATTAAGGATATAATTGCAGATACGGTTGAGAGTATTGACCTGCAAGCCTTGTTCCTAGAAGGTTATCATGCGGTAGACAAGATTGATCTTTATTCAAATACCCTCGGTGATGAAATTTGTATTGTTTTATCAGGAAATGGGATTGAGCCGGCAGCCTACATTTGGCGTGCTGATACTGGTTTGCTAGGAGAGACGGAAACTGTGCCTACAGAGCTGAATCCGGCCGGCTGGGTTCGGATGCACCGCGGCACCCCCGATTTCTCGTTCCGGGATATCCGCCTTGACACGGGGTGGCTGGCGGCCAAGGCATCCTGGGGGAGATGGCTTGCTTCATTTGCAAATGTAATCCTGGAGGTTGCCTTGTGGTCCGTGGTGCTGGTAGTCTGTTTTGGGTTGCCGTATGTGCTGGCACATTTGATTACCATAAAACTTGCTCTGTTTCAAACCAAAGCAGCAAAAGCTCCTGCTGTTGTACCGGTTTTATCGGGGACCTTGTTTTTATTGCTTTCGGCGCTGGCAATTTTTGTTGTCAACAATATCTTCCCATTTAATATCGTAGGGGGAAATCTTCCCCCGCCTTGGGGCGACCCAACGTCAATGCGTGCTGATTTGATGATGTTCTTTGTGATTATCATCTATGTTCCGGCAACGATGATACTCGCAGCGTTAAACGGCTGGCAGGCAATGGTGTTTTTGCGCGACAGGCAGGGCATTGCGGAAAGCAAGAGAAAGTGGGATTTCTGGGGAATGGGCGCTACAATGCATTTTGCGGATGGGAAGCGGCGGTTGCCTCTGCATTGTTACGCAACCCTTCTCGGATGCCTGTTGCTGGTAGGTATCCTCTTTGGCTTCCGACTGGGAATTTTCCTTGACATAGAGGTGGTTTGGCTTATCTTTAGCCTGATTGTTTTGATTCCCTATACCTCTGCGAGGCCGCTTTCATGCTTTATTGCAAGAAAAATAATTATGCCGCCTGCGGCACCATCGGCAGGATGAAAATAATTTTCAACCTGCCCTAATTCTCGCTGACATGCCAAAACCTCAGGGCTTACTGTATGTGAACCGTTGGCAGGTCTTAACGCTGCGAATTCCCGTTCGCTAAACGCTGCTGACAATTAACGCTCGCTTCCGCATTCAGTGAAAGTCAACAATATCTGGAAGGGTTTCATGTCGAACGGCTTCGATTGAATGCTCTAAACCATCTTCGAAGTCTGCTGTACGAAATATGATGCACTTTACCCTTGTCTTTTAATAATATAAAGATAAAAAATGCACTATTTAGTGCATTTTTTATTGACTAAAAGCATATACTAATGCTAAGATGGTGTTGACAAGGAGGGCGGTTAATGAGTCAACACTATAATCAGAATTACACAAAGGAAGAAATTTCTGTAGTATTACAGAAAATCCAGGAATGTGTGAGTAGCGGTAAATATTCGGTAGCTCAAAACGAGCACAGATCAGAAAACACCGCCCTAATTCGTGAATATAATCTTACTTCTGAAAAACAAAGACGAATATTAATGCAGATTGATGTAGAAGACTTTTGTCATTCATTAAAAAATACTAAACTTGGGTTCGAGCATGAAGTCTTGTATGTTTTTTGCCCACAAGTGACTCTGTTTAATCTGGACGATGAAGAAAAGCAACTCGATTTATATACAAAATTCAATATTATTGATTTGCCCACAGGAAGCAGAGTAGCGGTTATATCGTTCCACGAACGAAACAAGCCGATAGATTATCTATTTAGATGATCCTGTCGGATATGAAAGGGGGAGGCACCACGATGAATAGAATCGTATTCTGTCCAGAGTGTCGGCAGGACGTTAAGTTTTCAGTAAGAGAAAAACCTGACTCTGCTGAATTAAAAGGTGAAGTTTATGAGTTCACTTCTAAAACCGCTTATTGCAATGAATGCGGAACGGAAGTATATGTTCCTGAAATCGAAGATGAAAATTTGAAGGCCCTATATGATGCTTATCGCCAAAAACACGGCATTATTTCCCTCGAGGATATCAGGGCTATTCCTGAAAAGTATAACATCGGAAAGAGACCTCTTTCGCTACTGCTTGGCTGGGGCGAGCAAACGTTCAGTAGGTATTATGACGGCGATATGCCTGCAAAGCAATATAGTGAAAAGCTGAAACAGGTGCTTGCTGACCCTGCTTATTATTTTTCTCTACTGGAACGTGGAAAGGATAATTTGAAAAGTGAAAAAGCTTATGAAAAGAGCAAAGCAGCTACTGCGGGTCTTTTGAATCTTCCAGTTCCGCCGCAATCAAAATTGGATCTAGTTGTAGAGTATTTACTATCTCAGTGCCAGGATATCACCCATCTTTCAGTGCAAAAGGCACTGTATTATGTACAGGGATTTTACAATGCTTTTTTTGGGAGCTTCATATTTGAGGAAGACTGTGAGGCTTGGGTGCATGGCCCTGTCTATCGAGAAATTTATAGGCGCTACAGTGGGTATTGCTACAACCCGATTGACAGCGTTGAAGAACCTGATATTTCCTCAATGCCTGTTGAAGAAAAGATACTACTTGATAGTGTTATTAAACACCTATGCTGCTACAGCGGCAAGACACTTGAGTCCTTTACGCATGTAGAAACTCCTTGGATATCTACGCGTGGGAATTTACCGGCCGAAGCATCAACTGATCGAGTGATTCCCAAACAAATTATTAGAGAGTATTTCTCTTCTGTAAAGGATAAGTACCGCATGCTTACACCTGCAAACATCAAAGATTATGCGCAGGATATGTTCTCTAAGCTTTAATATTATTGTTTATGAAATGGCCATCACAAGATTGTGGTGGTTAGTCTAGTCCATATTAGCGTGTAAAAAAGTCCGTGTAAATGTTCTGCACTTAGGGTAATATTGAACTGAGCCATTAATTCATCCTCCTCGGTTTGATATTGATTTGACACTTGATTCTACTGCAGAAAGTCTAATAATCTACAATTCACGTCCATATACAGTATTTTATCAAGGGTTACTACTACATATTGTGGTCAAATAACAGAAAATCAGGTTTCTGCAGTGGAATCACACTTATATTCTAACCGAGGAATGAGTTTTTGGCTCATTTTGTTTTTACACCATTATACGGACTTAATCCATCGCAGGTGAATGATAATAGATTATTCGAAATTTTATATGCGCTAACCTTGGAGGTTATCATATTGAAGATATCAAAGGGATGGCAAGTAGCTCTGGCAGGCATGGGGATTAACTTCCTGGGTGGAATCTGCTACACCTGGAGTATTTTTGGACGCGGGTTGACTCGTGAGTTTGGCTGGACACAGGCACAGGCATCATTACCGTACACCGTTTTTATATTTTGTTACGCTATTTGCATGATTATTGCCGGAGGCGTCCAAGACCGGATTGGACCCCGCCGGACAATTGCAGCCGGTGGCGTCTTACTCGGTTCGTCTTTTATTCTAGCGTCATTCTTTAAGATGCCGGTTGTGGTAGCCGTTGTCTGGGGCAGCTTTTTTGGCGCTGGCCTGGCGTGCTGCTTTGCTTCTGCAACTCCGGCAGCCATCAAATGGTTTCCTCCGGAAAGAAGGGGCCTTGTGGTCGGGGTGGTGGTGGGCGGAATGGGCCTTTCCGCTTTAGTTATGTCCCCGCTGGTCAACTCCCTGACAGGGAAAGGTGTGTCGTTCGCTTTCCTTGTGTCCGGCCTTGTTCTGGGAACCGGTATTGTGCTGTTGTCCCGCTTAGTCAGTAACCCGCCGTTAGCCGGAACAGTGGCAAGTTCAAAAGAAAAAGTCTCCAATCGGTTTGAGGTTCTGCATTTACGGCCTTTTTACTTCCTTTGGATCATGTTTTTACTAACTACCGCTGCCGGGCTTACGTTTGCCACACACCTTGACCGTATCACAAGGGTACATGCGTCCTATGAAAAGGGCTATCTGATGGTTTCCCTCTTTGCCCTGTTTAATGCTGCCGGCCGGCCGATTGGCGGATTTCTTTCCGACCTGCTTGGCCGCGTACGCGCGATGACCGTTACTTTTATCGTAATGACATGTACCCTCCTGTTTCTTATAAAAGCCGTTAACCCTCTTTTCCTGGCAATTGCAGTGGCATTCCTGGGCCTGACGTACGGCGGTGTCTTTAGTCTGTTTCCGGCAGCCGCCGCCTCCCTGTTTGGGGATAAAAATCGTACTGGAGATTCTTAAAGAAGAAAAGTCAATCGGCGAGCTTGCAGCTGAACATGGGTTAAGCCCTAATCAGCTACGCAACTGGAAAAAAGAATTCTTGGAGAATGCTGACAAAGTGTTTTCCGAGAGCAAACAAGAAAAAGAACTTCGTGCCA
>JAGXTN010000109.1 GCA_018333455.1 Dethiobacter sp.
CTGTAAATTGTCTTCTTCTCCCCATTTTCGCGAACCTTCTTTCCTGACAGTTTCCTGTCTTTTATTATATCAGGCTCACTAAGAATTTCGGAAATTTTGTCTAGTTTCATGGGGACATTATAGTTTTGTCCTTCAGTCCATTCCTCCGTCAAAATATCAACATTTCCGACGATTTTTCTATCCGGCACCGCGGAAATAAAATCAATCCAGCTTCCATTTTGTTTGTTTGTCCATACCTCATCAGAGACAAGCTCGCCCTCTAATTCTCTTGTCCATGCGCCTGTATCCAAATCCAGCGAATATACAACGTTTATCCATCCCATTCTACCAAAAGGTAAAACATATACCTTATCTTCCACAGCATCTACGGCAAAATGCACATGTATAGCATCGCGCATTCCATCAAATATTTCCTGAATTCTGCGGTCATTAAAAGTAAAATCAAGGTTTAGGTGATATATTATATAAGTGCCTTTAGTGAAATCATAAATAATTACTTGCTCATCAGTCGCATATGCCAAAATTCTGGCGTGGAGTTCGGGACGTTCAACAGGCGCCCATGCTGGTCTGCCTTTGTATATATTTGCCGGAAAAAGGTCAAGAATTTTGTTGCCCTCCTCATCTGTCAGTGAATAAAACGTTGTTTCTGCTTTCCACAATGCAGCTATTCTAAATCCGCCTGCAACAGCACCAAATTCTTCGGGAACATTTATTAAACTTATTAACCTTTCAAAGTCAGGTTGTCTTTTCCACACAGCCAGCTTCTCTTCACTGTTAATCGTTATTCTGGGAGCTTGGTCATTCAACCCGCCTAATAGAGGCATCATTGCTGCTAAATCCCGATAATTTAAAAGTCCTGTACTTATCCTGATCACGTAAGCCGGACCCAATTCCTTTGGTTCAAACTGAGGTGATTCTGGATGGTTGGAAACAAAAGTTGCTGAATTAGTGAAAGAAAGCTCTGCCGGAGCTGTTTCAAACCTGTTTTCCAACCTATAGTATTTTGAGGCAATGATGACAAGTCTTGGGAAATCCGGGTCAAGTTTACCTTCTTTTTGAAGCGTCTTAAAAGCATGTTCAAGCGCAAGTAAATCCTGTTCAAGTTTTAACTGAATGGGCGCAATCGCACTGGCATCCTCATAATGCATCGCAATAAAAACAATTTCTCCCGGGCTCTTATAACCGCTGGACACAGGCACAGTAGCCTCCGCCTGCAAGGGCAGGGACAAAAGCAGGACAGTCAAAATGAAGACCCCATAGCCTTTATACTTTCCAAGCATTTAAATACCCCCTCGTTGATTGTTCAATTTTGCAAGCGGACGATGATTGTTCCAACATCCATCCGAATGACCGTAGCGCCCAGGGCTTCCGATACAAAACGCAGCGGAACCACCGTAGAGAATATTTCCATCGCCAAGTTGGCCGTGTAAGTTTAAATCCCCAGGTCCAGATCATGCCGTCCGCCCTTACAGCGTACCCTCACCATCCTTTTGATTGCGAAAGTCGGCCAGGCGGTGTCCACACCAGGCTGGTAACCAGCGGCTCCACGTCTACAATCAAGATTTCCCCTGCCCATCCAGCACGAAGCCGGCCCTGTTCCACCGCAAACTTGACTTTGTAGTGGCCATCGGCAGCAACTCGGAAAGGAAGGCTTGCAACGCTGACAACCAGATAGGAAGCATCACCCATACCGGGACTAATGTCCCGCAATTTACTGATTCTCAGTACACGCTCCATGAGCTCTCGGAAATCCTTCTCTTCGGCAGCTGAAAAAATCGCCTGCTCATCATTTCTGACCCTCAAGACCGCCATTCGCCTGAGATATGCAAGCCACTTTCTAAAACTCTCGCGGTCAATCTCATTGTCCAGGCGGTGAACCGGTAGCGTGCGTTGCGCCTCGGGAATGAGCTGAAGGAGGTTATGCCCGTCGATGCTGAACTCAACAATCGCGGCTGTTCCGTTTCCCGTCCCAAAGATTGTTAAGACAAGCGGAAATTCCCATCTGGTGGCATCCAGGTCATATGTTTGTAGATCCGGCCCCATAATCATGATTTCCGGCTGAACACCAGCATACGAAATTCCCGGCTCCTGATCCAGTTCGTATACGGTATAGAATCGCGTGAGCTTCCGTGCCTTAACAGATAAGGTCTGCCCATTTCTTTCGTAAAAGATGGCAGAACCCAATTGGTCCTTAAAGACCCACCCGTGTCCGGCCAAGTAATCAGTCAATGGCGCTGCTGGGCCGTCTTTTTGAAGATACTTTATAACCAGACCGTCTATCCGCGCCAGATCTCTATTTAAGAATTCTACTGCGGCCAAAGCCCGTAACACTGGAAGAGCTTTGCCTTCCTGAAAAAAGATGGGGGAAGAAAAAAACGCCAAGACAAGAAAAAGCATCACGACAAAAACTAATAAAATCGCGGCGCGTTTACCCTTAATCGGATTTTCTCTTGTTCTCATTCCTGATTTTACTCCTTTCTTCTGAAATTAGCTCTTCATATCTCCAGCTTTTTAATCTTTCTGTTGCCTAAATATATTGACAATACAACCAGTAAACTGGTAAAAAATTCTACTCTACTATCATACCAGCCGGTACTTTTCCTATAGTCACAGGGAATTCGTATATCAATCTCCCGTTACCTCGTCCATCTCTTGGGTAGAATCCAATCATTGCCGAAAATTGTGTCATTCCTTAAAAAATCAAAGGCATTGTTGGAGTGGGAGGGAAAAGGAAAAGCCTGCTACTCGTTGAATCTAAGAACAATACCAAAACTAAACTTGGAATAAACGAAGGTGGGCCATACTACCAAAACTCCTGATGTTGTGAAATTAACTCCTGGTTTGGACATAGAAGTTCCGCTAGTTTCACTATAGAATCGGTGGTGCTGACCGGGAAAGATGCAAAGGAATAGCAAATTGCTCATGTTTATTGCTGTGTTTTTGTTTATGGCGATTCTCGCCGGCTGGATTGTTTGGGAGACCGTCGCTCTCTCCGTAGAGTACGTGGATGTACCCATCGAAGGGTTACCGCCTGAGTTCGATGGTTTTCGTATCGCCCAGGTAAGCGACCTGCACGGGAGGCGGTTCGACCCGGCGGGACGGGAAGCGCAGGCGATAAGCGAGGCCGGGGTAGACCTGATTGTCGCCACCGGCGACCACGTACACCGCAACAGTATAGAGGGAATAAAACGGGTTCTTCCGTTTATGCAGGCGCTGCTTGAAATCGCCCCGGTCTACGCAGTCAGCGGTAACCACGACCACTGGACGGACTGGCCGTACATCGCCAGACGGCTGCGGGAAGCCGGGGTGAGGGTTCTGGAAAATAGCCATGTCCGAATCGACCGGGGAGCCGGGGAGATCATCCTGGCGGGCGTGAGCGACCCCTATACGGGACACGGCAATCTGACTCAGGCTCTGCCGGCGCAAGCCGATACGGTGATTGTGCTGTTGGCGCATGCTCCTACCTGGTTCGAACCCTGGAATGCCGCTACAGCGCCCGCATCGCTTGACCGCGTTTCCCTGACCCTGGCCGGCCACACCCACGGCGGCCAAGTTAAGCTGCCCTTTCTGGGAGCGGTGACCACCGCCTCAGGACGCCTTTTCCCGCCTAGCCATGTAGAGGGGTTGTCCCGGGAGGGAGACATCTGGCTTTACATAAATCGCGGGTTGGGACAAGGCGGGTTAGCAAAGATAGGAATTTGCTTTCTCTTTAGTCATACAATATCATAGAAACCGGAGCTAGACAATTCTTCTTCTAGCATAATATTCCATTATAGGCGTTGTTACAATCTATTCTCCATTCAACAAAAG
>JAGXTN010000133.1 GCA_018333455.1 Dethiobacter sp.
GTGTCAGGGAATGTTGGGAAAACGCCCTTCATTTGTAACATTGCGAGAGGTTTCTGCTGTCGTCAGTGAAATGAACGCGCCAAATTTAGAGCTGACTTCCGAAACTGTGTTATGTCATGAGCATGTGATGATATTTAAAAACTTTCAAATTCTCACGGCATTGAGCCGTTCATAGACATTGCAGGGGGCGAAAAAAGACCCTTTCTGACTTTGAAGCAAATGAACTCGGAAAGCCTGTTTGCCTGACAGGCCTGGATATGGTGCATAATTAATAGATAGTTCTAATAAGCTATCAGAGTTGAAAGAAACGTTCCAACCCAAAAAATATGGCGCGGGCGGCAGCCGACCTAAACTGCGGAGTCCGCATCAACGCCTCGTCGCGTGGATTGGATAGAAAGCCAAACTCTATTAGAGCGGCCGGCATGGTGGTTTCACGTATGACGTGAAAATTACCATGTTTGACACCCCTGTCAGGCAAGCCAAACGCCTGCAACATCTCCGCTTGCAAACAAGTGGCCAGCCTGCGACTTTCAGTATCATTAGGCCTGCCTCGGAAATAAAATGTTTCTGTGCCGGAAATGTTCCGGCTAAAATATGCGTTAGCGTGAACGCTAACAAAAACATGTGCCTGCGCCTGCTCTGCAATAGCTACTCGCTGTCTGAGAGAGATAGTAGTATCACCACGAGTCAGCACCACTTCAGCCCCCGCTTGACGCAGCAATTCCGCCGCCTGAAGGGAAACGTCCAGTACCAACCCATCTTCGACCAGACCAGTAACGCCTACCGCACCGGTTTCCCAGCCACGGTTTGGGTCAATACCATGCCCCGGGTCAAGGACGACGATTCTGCCGGATAGCGGTGAACCCCACGCCGGTCGCTCCGCCGCAAGGTTTTTAGTCGCAGGTGTCAGTGGCTCTGGCTCACCTGATGTAACCAGCCAGGAAGCAATCCAGACAAGTTCCCCGCCGCTTAAACGCACTTGTAGCCAATCAGTTTGTTTGTCGACCACCGTCAGGCTTGTCCCCCGCGAAAGCGTAGAAACCTGCCTTGCCTCAAAGCCCGGCCCAGACCAGACCGTTGAACCGTCAACTGTGACATATACCCGCCGTTCTGTGGGATCGGCAGGCGTACCGGTCGGTTCTGGATTAGGCTGTTGTGTTTGTTGTTCCGGCGGCGACGCTTCAGCCGTTGGTGTCTGTAGTTTAATTTCTGCAGCCGTAACCAGCCAAGAAGCAATCCAGACAAGTTCACCGCCGCTTAAACGCACTTGCAGCCAATCACTTTGTTTGCCGACCACCGTCAGGCTTGTCCCCCGCGAAAGCGTAGAAATCTGCCTTGTCTCAAAGCCCGGCCCCGACCAGACCATTGAACCGTCAACTGCGACATATACCTGCCGTTCTGTGGGATCGGAAGGTGGGGCGACAGTCAAACCCGGAACATTTACCGTAACGGCACCGACTGTGCTTGAAGGGGCGGAAGAACCTGCAGCTCGCAAGATGTTTCCTCGTGCGGACGAGTCCGGTATTCGGGCTGCAGGTACTGGCATTACCGGGACTGCCTGAGACAACTGCGCTCCCTCTCGGATAGTCGTGTGTTGAGCGGCCACCCACCCGTTTCGTCCATCGGGTAATTTCACTTGCAACCAGTTGCCTTGCCGGGAGAGCACTTGGAGCAGGCTGCCGCGCGAAACGGTAGCTAGACGACCAAAAGCGGTGCCTGCTCCCGAGCGGACGTTAAGCATTCCTGCATTGACTATGGCCTTGGCTCCCGAGATCCTGCCTAAATCAGAGTTTTCCCTGACCGACACGTGCCGGGCTGCTACCCAACCACTTAAACCAGTGGCTAGGTGTACCTGAAGCCAGCCGGAACGCTCTGTCAGTACAGGGAGAATATTTCCTCGCTGAAGCCTGCTGATACGGCTGTGTTGCAAAGTTGGACCGGAACGGACGTTTAGCGTATCGACATTAACTGTGGCAGTACGCCGGACGGCAGCAGAAGCTGTAAGCCCGGTACTTAATATAACGGCAAAAAGGAACAGGGACAGGAGAATAGGCAAACGTTTCAGCAAGCGGATTTCACCATCCTTTGTAGAAGATCATCTTGCCTGAATCTAGAGATAAGCAATAATCTTGACTAAAAAGCGCGATACAAATAGTTCTTAGCGGTCAGACCTGCGTGATGAAGATGAAGGACTGACTCTAAAACGGTTAATCAGCGGCAAAACAGCGTTGAAGGCCAGGATAGCGAAGGTGGTACCTTCGGGAAGTGGACTCCAATAACGCATGGCCATAGTTCCGGCTCCGATTGCCGCCCCAAACAGCCAGCGACCGGACTGGGTACGGATAATGAATATTTGTATATTTTAAACTTGTTCCTACATCCTTAGATAATAAGGCAATAGACAATAACAACAGTACAGGGTAACCGGCAAGCAACAAGGAAACGCATAAGTTGCCCTCACCCTAGCCCTCTGAGGACACACCTTAGCTTTTTAGGACTATGTGCGTCTATTAAACGATATTTCGGCAAGAACCGAGTTAAATCCTTTTTTATTTCTGCCTGTAGAACTTGATATGCCTGCCAAAATTTAACTTTATCTGCTAACTGCCAATAAAAAACTCCCCTTTGCGTAGTCCTGAATTTTTGCCATCTCAGGTATCTACTAAAAAGGGAGCGCATCTGCGTGAGATGCTTAGGCTGTTTAGATCCTTCATTTTCAGCGTTGGGGGGTCTGTGGCCTTTCCTCGACAGAAACTGTTACATGCCTGGTGGTGTTTTGCCGATGAATCAGCAGGGCAATCTGATTGCCTATGGGTGTAGCTCGGATGGCCTTAATGAACTGCTCTGAGTTGTCTATTTTGCGGCCGTCAATCTCCAAGACTATATCACCCCGGCGCAGTCCGGCTCTGTGGGCAGGGCCGCCTTGTACCACATCGGCGATCAGGACACCCTTAGGAGCATTGAGGTTAAACTGTTGGGCTAGCTGTGGGGTAACATCCTGTAGCAAAACACCCATCCAGGGACGGATGACCTTACCTTTTTCAATCAGATCTCGCAAGACCATCCTTACTGTATTGGCGGAGATGGAAAAGCCAATTCCTTGGGCTTGCGTCTTCATGGCTGTGTTAATCCCGATTACTTCTCCCTTTAGGTTAAGAAGCGGGCCGCCGCTGTTGCCCGGGTTAATGGAAGCATCGGTTTGCAGAAGGTCTTCAAACCTGCGGTCCTCCACAGTAACTCTCCGCCCTTTGTAACTGATTACCCCTACTGTTACAGTATGAGCCATGCCGTAAGGGTTGCCAATGGCTACAACCCACTCTCCTACCCGCACTTCATCCGCATTCCCCAAGGTCAGGGCGGGCAGATTATCGGCATCTATTTTTAGTACTGCTAAGTCTAATTCATAGTCTGACCCGATCAGCTTTGCCTCATGGACATCTTCCCGTCCAGGCATTCTCACTTCAATCCGTGTAGCGCCTTGCACGACGTGTTGGTTAGTCAGGATATAGCCGTCCCGGGAAATAATAAAACCAGAGCCCATCCCCCGTCGCACTTGGTTTCCAGGAGAAAAAGGGGTTTCGCCAAAAAACTGCCGGAAAAAGGGGTCATTGTGGAAAGGAGCTTGCTGTCTGCGCCTAGTTTCTACAAAGGTTTCGATGGAGACAACGGCTGGTCCGACCCTTTCCACCAGATCCGCAATCGTGTTTGGGCCTAATCCAGGCAGACTGTTGGGTTGTGAAAAATTAACGGTTGAAATTGGAGCAGACGCCTGTTCGGCAGTAGCAGCGGTGGCTGACAGGTTATTAAAATACAAAATCCAGCCCGAAGCTGCCAGACCAAGGGAAAAGGCAAGTAGTATCGCAATTAGAAAGTACATTTTAACCCGATTTTTCACTTATGCTACCTCCCTTTGTGAGAAAGTCTTTCAAGAACAATTATAACTTTTTTTGGCATCTTATCAAGATGAAGTTTATTAATTCAATTCGCAATTTGGTAACTTTCGGCTAAATAGATGTTAGTATCTAAGAAAACCTTAGGCATCATAAAAATCCTCCCGTTCGATACCGGAGGTTACTGCCTGCGAAAAAAAACTGTAACTCTTGTGCCGAAATCTTTGCGGCTAAGCAATTCAATATGGCCTTTATGTCGCTCGACAATCCATTTGGCGATTGCTAAGCCCAACCCCGTCCCCCCTGTTTTCCTTGCACGCGAATCGTCTGAGCGGTAAAATCGGTCAAACACCTGGGAGATATCAGCGGGTGCGATGCCTATTCCTTCATCCTGGATAATAATTTTTGCATAATAAAGATAGGAATTTGCTTTCTCTTTAGTCATACAATATCATAGAAACCGGAGCTAGACAATTCTTCTTCTAGCATAATATTCCATTATAGGCGTTGTTACAATCTATTCTCCATTCAACAAAAGAA
>JAGXTN010000090.1 GCA_018333455.1 Dethiobacter sp.
ATCTGATTACTGCTCCAGCGCTCTCTGCTTAACGTTTTGCAGTATTGCCTGACAACCACTTTCAGGTGGTCTGTTTTGCTGTGTCCTTTTTGGGGGTAGTGTGTAAAATCACAGTGTTTCAAACTTTAATCACCATCACACAATCCCCTTCTTCCATACCGGCCAACGCAGACAGCTTTGTCAGGCGAACCTGTTCATTGGCGGTAGTGAGCGAGTGGCAAAGAGCTACCGCCGAGTCGCGCGCGCCGCAGTCGAGCATAGCCCGGGCAATCCGTCCCGGTGTCCATACTTTGTCGGTCAGCACCGCTTTTTTTCCCGGTATAAGCAGAGCCTGCAAGATGTCGGCACCTTCGCGGCCGTGGGTTGAAAAGAAGGCTGCATCCTGCCACGGCTCGGCAAGACGGGCAAAAGCGACTTGAACAGAAGATACCCCAGGGATAACATCCAGTTCTTCCGCGCTAAAGTGGCGGCGCAAATAGGTCAACAGACTATAAAAACCTGGGTCACCTGAAACTAAGACGACTACCTTTTTTTCCCGGGCCAACACTTTAAGTTGCGCTGCCAGTCCTGCTAAATCGGCAGTTACAGGCAGCATCACTTTTCCCAAGGCAAAAAATGGCGCTAAGGCTCGGTGGCCACCGACTAAAATATCGGCTGCTGCCACCGCCTCTTTCACCACCGGGAGAATATAACCTTCACCGCCGGGGCCTACCCCTGCCACAGTTACTTTAAAGCTCATGATTAGCCTCCAGCCAAGTTTTGCCGTAATCATCCATTGCTAAAATCTCTCCCGCCAAATTCAGGAGCATACAGCCTACGCGCAAATTACCGCCCGCCATTCTTTCCGCCCGCCTGGCAGCCGCTGCCGCCACAGCCGCCAGCACATTTTGCCACCGGTGAGCGAGCAGATAACTTGACGATTCTTCCGCAGTGTTATGGTTCATCAACGCAAGGAGAGCCTCTTTGGGCAGGCCAAGTAGCGCGGCGTGTGCCACCAGTACTTCCCGCCTCCCGTCTGCCACAGAACTATGGGTATCAGCTATCCCTGCAGCCACTTTCGCCAGTTTGCCTAAATGGCCAAAAAGCAGTACCTCTTCCACGCCTTTGACGGCACAAGCACGCAACATATACCCGATAAAATTGCTGGTGACCAAAACGGCATCAGCTTTGACTGGAAGTCTAGTTAGCGCGTTTCGTTTACCCATCTTTCCCGGCGTAAGCACGAGTCGCCGCTCTCCCGCCGCCAGCGCCACATCAATCTGCGGGACTAGCGACCGTTTGCAGGCATCTAGAGACATGGGCTCAACAAGGCCTGTCGTACCGAGGATAGAAATCCCGCCAATAATGCCCAGTTCAGGATTAAGCGTGCGCCGGGCAAGTTGCTCACCGCCAGGCACTGAAATCGTGATGGCAACACCGCTGTTTAAGGGCAGCACTGCCTGAACAGCGGCCAGAATCTGGCTGCGCGGTACCGGATTGATCGCCCACTGACCGGGCGGGATTGCTAAGCCAGGCTTTGTTACCCTACCTACCCCTTCCCCTCCGGAGAGGCAAATTCCCGGAGAGGAAAGTCTGCGTGCTTCCGCTACCACCAATATGCCGTTTGTAATATCAGGGTCATCACCGGCATCTTTGATGACACCTGCCCGAGCACTATCACTGTCTTTTTCCCGTAAAGCTAGCGGCAGTGTGAGCGTAAATCCTGCCGGTGTATCGACTGTTACAAATTCATCCATTTCGCCGCCAACAAAAAGCAAGCTGACGGCCGCTTTGGCGGCAGCAGACGCACAGGTACCGCTGGTAAAACCGCTTCTAAGTATGGTTCCGTCCGCTTGTTCATAGCATGGAAGCACTGTTTTCACCGCTTCTCCACCTCTTTGTGCAGCAATTTGCGCAAAAAGTCACAGTCCAAATGCTGGCGAACGGCTACCGCTAACATGCCGTAAGAAGACTCTCGCTTCTCCCGGGCCGAAAGTCCAGGGCGTTTTGTCGGCAGCATACACGCTTTTCTAATACGGTTCAGATAGCCACAACGAAAATCGGCGGCATCAAAGAGTCCGTGCAGATAAGTTCCCATCACCCGGCCGTCTTCACTGCAGGCACCGTCTTCATAATAGTACCCGTCGCCTCCCGTCAGGCGGGCAAACGGAGCACCCCCCAGACGCCTGGACTGTCCAAAATGGATTTCGTAACCTTCCAAGGCTTCCCCATGTTCCACCGTTTCCCCCGAAACACGAGTGATGGTTTTCTCCGGCAAAAAATCTGTCTCCAGCGGCAATAAGCCGAGACCAGACGCTACTCCTCCCGCACCATCCACCCCGTGCCGGTCACGGATTGTCATCCCCAGCATCTGGTATCCGCCGCAAATACCTACCACAAACGCACCGCCGGCAACAGCAATGGCAATAGCTTCGTATAAGCCTGTTTCCTTCAGCCAGGCTAAATCGGCAATCGTGTTTTTCGTGCCCGGCAAAATGATTAACTGCGGCCTGCCCAATTCCCTCGTCCCTGTGATATAACGAAGCCGTACCCCTTCTTCCTCTCCTAGGATATGGAGGTCGCTAAAATTAGCGATGCGCGGCAGGCGAATCACCGCCACGTCCAAGTCCCAAACTTTTTTCGCACCTGCCGTAATCCCCAGAGAGTCTTCCGCCGGCAGAGACAATCCGGAAAGATAGGGAATCACCCCTACCAAGGGCACTCCTGTCAATTGAGAGAGACTGTCCAGCCCCGGTTGGAGTCGCTCCAAATCACCGCGAAAGCGGTTAACCACCAAGCCGCATATCCGAGCACGTTCACAATCTGTAAGCAGCGCCAGCGTACCGACTACATACGCGAACATTCCCCCCCGGTCGATATCACTTATCAAAAGAACTGGCGCATCTACCGCAGCCGCCAAACCCATATTAACCAAATCAGTCGAACGCAAATTTACTTCCGCCGGGCTCCCGGCGCCTTCCAGCACCACCACATCATAGCGGCGGCGGAGCGTAGCGAGCGCTTCCAAAACAACCGGAAAGGCAGTCGCTTTAAAAGCCTGGTATTCGCTGGCGGAAAAATCTCCCACCACCCGACCTCGCAGCACAACTTGCGAGACGGTGTCAGAAACCGGCTTTAACAAGAGCGGGTTCATCTCTACCGTAGGCTTGGTGCGGGACGCTTCTGCCTGCATAACCTGCGCCCACCCCATTTCCTCGCCTCCTGCCACCGCCACAGCATTAAGAGCCATATTTTGCGCCTTAAAAGGAGCAACCGCGTAGCCGAGGTCAGAAAAATATCGGCAGAGCGCTGCAACCAGCAAAGTTTTTCCCGCATCGGAGGAAGTGCCCTGAACCATCAGCACTGCTCCCAAAGTCATAGTTTACCCCCCTTCCGCGGACCCGGCAAAGAAAGCAGCCCGTAGACTGCCGACATATCCAAGGAACTTCGTACCGCATCCGCCAGCAAATCAAAACGGGAACCTTTATCCTCGGGAGCGGTGGCCGCCAACAGTGGCCAGTGGCGCCGTGCTCTCAAAGTATTTAGCCAGCTACGACGAAAAGCGGGGCGCTCAAATAACCCGTGCAAATATGTCCCCCAGACTGTGCCGTCGGCTGACACGGCACCCTCCTCCGTACCATTCTCCAGTAAAAACGCCGGAGCGCAACCAAAAGCACGTTCTGTCTGTCCCAGATGTATTTCATAACCATCCACCTCTTCAGTGACAGCAAAGGGCAAACAAGCTGTGGCGTTGGTCCGTCTTACTCTCTTTTGCGGATAAAAAATGGTCTCTGTGGGGAGCAGTCCCAGACCGCTCAGCAGTAACGGCGCTCCTCCCCCTTCGCCGCCGGTTAAATCAGCCAGCGATTGCCCCAGCAGTTGGTACCCGCCGCAAATCCCTACAACGGGAACACCGCATCCGGCAAGCTCTTTAATTCCCAACGCCAAGCCACTCTCAAGCAAAAAACGCATCGCGGCGATGCTGTTTTTTGTCCCCGGCAGAATTACCGCATCGGCACCAACCAATTCTTCCGGTGTGGACGCATAAAACAGAGAAACATCCTTTTCCCTGGCAAGCGCATCAAAATCAGTGAAATTAGCAATATATGGCAAACGGATCGCACAAATCCGTAATTGGTCAGCCCCATGCTCGACATTTGCGTAGGAACAATCGAGCGCTACCCCGTCTTCCTCACCTAAACCTGTCTGCGCCAGATAAGGCACCACCCCCAGCACCGGCACCCCAGTCTTCTCCTGTACAATTTTTAGCGCCGGCTCCAAAATCGCGAACTCCCCGCGAAACTTGTTAAAGATAAACCCGGCTACCTTTTTTCTGTCTTCCTCCGGCAAAAGCAGCATCGTCCCCACTGCAGCCGCCAGCGCCCCGCCCCGGTCTAAATCGCACACCAGCAAAACCGGCGCTGACGCCAGACTGGCTGCTTTCATATTGGCCACGTCCTGATGTTGCAGATTAATTTCTGCCGGACTGCCAGCCCCTTCCAGGACAATGATTTCAAAATCGCGACGCAACAAAGCCAATGATTCGCCGATAATCTGCAAGCTAAAATTTAGGTATGCTTCTTGCGAACGAGTTTCATAATCCACATTCCGATAATGATGTCCCCTGATAATCACCTCTGCCTGCCCCGGTCCTTTGGGCTTCACAAGAATCGGGTTTAGGTGAACTGAAGCCTCTATGCCAGCTGCTTCCGCTTGCTCTCCCTGGGCTCGTCCAATTTCTCCACCGTCGGCTGTTACATAGGAATTAAGCGCCATGTTCCAACTTTTAAAAGGCGCTACCCGGTATCCGTCTTGCATAAAAATTCGACAAAGCCCCGCGACTAGCGCACTCTTGCCCACATGGGAGGCGGTACCTTGGAGCATAATTGTGGCAGCCAGCTTTCTTTCATTTTTCGCTACCAAGCTTAGCCCTCCCTGTCAATAACTTGACAAAATGTCACTTAAAAACTAGTTAACTAACTTGACGAGATGTCACCTTTCTGGCTTAGAAAATTGCAGCCAACCAGCTTGGTTGCATCAGGGGAGAGCCCTTCCTTGAGCAGCCGCACTCCATCGCTTTTGACCCATGCCGCCTGCGGCACCATCAGAAGGATGAAAATACGCCTCAGCTGGCCCTCACCCTAGCCCTCTCCCGCAGGGAAAGGGGACTGTGTGGCTATTTTATGAGTAGCAAAGTCAAGATAATTCCCCTCCCTTGGAGGGGTGCCCGTCAGGGCGGGGTGGTCGCATTCTTGGAGGGGTGCCCGTCAGGGCGGGCTGGTTCATCCCCCGTCAGGTCAGGGGCGAAGCTGTCCCGTATTGGACCACCTCGGTGCTGCGCACCACCCCTCCATGGGAGGGGAATTAGGGTGCGATTTTCAAGGTAGATGCCCATGCTACTTGCGGTTTCGCTAAATCCTTCCAGATATTGTTAACTTTCACAGAATGCGGAAGCGAGCG
>JAGXTN010000082.1 GCA_018333455.1 Dethiobacter sp.
CTGTATCAAGATACATTTCATCAAAATTCTGTTTTTTGAAAGCCTCTTGTTCGTGTTTCTCCAAAAATTCAAGACATCGTTGATAGAGGATTTCCAGCTTATTGTAGTATGTGCTATTTCCTATGCCCAAAATTTCACAAGTGCGTTTTACTGGAACGCGGTTTAGTAGTAAATCTGCAAACAAAGGGAGTATATCATTGCGTTTTTGATGATATGTAAAACATTCACGAATGCTGGGCAGGGTGTTGGTTATTTTTTTGCAGTCTTTGCACTGCCACTTCTGTGAGTTGCTGCTACTCTTGCCTCTCTTATGAAACAACTCTACATTTGCAAAAGGAGTAGCATCAATAGTTGTACAGTCAGCCTTGTGAAACTTATACACCGGGTCTTTGTTGACAACCTTATTATTGTTTGCCAGTCGAGTTATTTCCTCTGCTATTGACCAGTTTGATAGCAGCATTGTCGATGTACTGGTTGCAAAGCCGGGAGTTTTTTTGTTTGGGTTTTCATTGCAAAAGATTGATATTGTGTCAGAGCCGCTCTTACGATAGCGATGGAGTTTGCCATTAAAGTGTTCTTGTGGCTTTCCAAACCACTTACAAAATGGGTCAGTGCAAAAATTGAGCTGGATTTCATATTCTTTGTTGTCGTAAATCAAAGCAAACGGTTCGTGCCACTCAAATTGATGCTTTTTTTCAAATTCTTTTTCGGTTAATGCCGTATAGTCTTCAAAACGGTCAAGTATTTCTTCGCCTGTTCGCGGGATAATTGAGTAAGCGAAAGCTTAGAAATTCATCAACAACATCTTCCTCTGAGCATTCAGCGTATTTTGCGTACCCTTCTACAATAGCGCGGGTATGCCTTGAAATTTTCCAATCAACCTTTCCTTTGTTTTTGGGTTTTATAAATTCCATAGCAACCTCCATATAGTTACTATTTTTAGTACTCAATTTTTCAATGGAATAGCTTGATTCCACAAAAAATTAATTCGCCATAAAATGTAAAATTCCTTTACGATTTGAGAACATAATGGCAGCTGTTCCTTTATTTATAAGGACAAAAAAAAGACGCGAAACCAAGAGTGACTTCACATCTTTTTTAGGGTCAAATTCCTGATTTTGCACCTCAAAACGGAACCCGTTACCCAAAGGGACGGTTTTTTTGTCGCCTTGTCTGATTTGCAAGCTGCTACTGGCTGAGCCTGCCGGTGTTGCTCAGCATCCTATTTAGCATAACTACCGCCTCTGCCCGGCTGGCATTCTCCAAAGGAGCGAAACGGCTCCCCTCCCGTCCCTTAACAATGTTTGCCTCCACAGCTTGGGCCACAGCTCCCCTGGCCCAAGTAGCAATAAAGGTCCAATCTGTAAAGCGGGCAGCCAGCAGTACCTCCGGAGAAGTTAAGGAAACAGGTGAGGCCGCCTGATGAGTAAGCGCCCTCACCACCATAACGGCGATCTCGCTGCGAGTGATGGGTTGGTCAGGCCTAAATTTTCCATCGGGATAGCCGCCCACCAACTGTGCCGCCCAAGCAGCCTCCACCGCGCCGTAGTGCCAGTCTGCCGGGCTCACGTCACTAAAGCGTCCGGCAGCAGGGTTGGCCTCCGCAATCCTCAAACTGCGAATTAGGAAGGCAGCAAACTGCGCCCTAGTAACTAAGCCGTTTGGCCCGAAACTATCCTCGGTTACGCCGCCGGCGATACCTAGCTCAGTCATCACCATGATGTCGCTTTGTGCCCAGTGACCCTGTATATCGTTAAAATGCGCTGTTGGCGTTGGGACAGGGAGCTGTTCCGGCGGACTTGGTACAGGAGCGGCCCAAGCCTGATTAGTCAAAACTGTTCCCGGGTAATAAAAATTGAGAATCTCTCGAAAGCCGGCACCTCTTTCAGCCATCACCCTCGCACCGTGCTGACTCATGCCAACCCCGTGACCAAAGCCCCTACCCGCCAAAGAATAAAGCGTGCCATCTGCCACAAAACTGTCAACAAGAAGGCTTCTCATTTGCATGGTGCCTAACATCGCGCGAAGAGTGGCAACAGGAATATTGTGATGTTCGCTCCTGCTAATCATAATACTCCCGTTTTCATTCATCACAAACGTGCCATCAGTCCGTCTGCTGATAAATTCCAGCGTTATACTCGCAAGTACCCTTCTGCCGCTCGTATTTCTCTCCTCTGACACTTGCAAGTTAGGGATAGCAATAATTTTTAGGTCCAAGCCGGCAAACCCATTGCGAGTTAACCATAACCTGAGATTATTTGCGACAACCAAATCTCTTTCATTGACGCTGCTCCACCATGCCGCCGGATTCGTCAGTTCCCGGCCAGCCAAGTCTATTTGCTGTCTGTGCAAATTGACTGTCCAACCGTTCTGCGGATCAAACGGGTCTGCTTGACTAGGCAAGAACGGGAGCTGCGCCCCTCCCCAGACGTTGACGTTACTCTCCGTAAAGCCTCCGTTACTGGAAGAATACAACGTTTCTGCTAAAGCATTGCCGAAAAACAGCACTTGTCCGCGTGTTTTATCGACTGCCAAGGAAGTTCTAGGCTCCCTGGGAAAACCTCCGTAAACCTGAAACTGCTGCGTATCACCTATAATCTGATTTACGCGCCGCAACGCATAAGTGCGTGCAGCGACTGCCTGAGCCTTTAGCGCTTCAAGCGGCCAGGAGGCAGGCATTTCTCTCGGAACAACGCCTTTGAGATAATCTTCTAAAGGGAGTCTATTTATCGGTCGAATAAATTGTCCACTTTCAATGGTAAAAGTAATTTCTCCCAGATAGTCAAGAATGGCAGTCGGACTCTCAATTGTAATAAAAGAATTAGTGTTATAGCTTAGAGGCCTTACTGTAAACGAATTTCCGTAACTGCCCAACCTCTCGTTTCCTCTAAAAAGCACGAGCTCCGAATTCTCTATCCTGACTGTAAATCTTACATTTTGCTCCAGCAGCCGATTATCGGTGCTAATGAAGTAATCACCGACAACGGCGAAAGTCACCGCTTCCCGATTTCCTAAAAAGTTACTTAATCTCACCGCGATTTGCGGGTCAGAAGCAGCCACGTTAGCCTCCGCCTGCACAGGAAGGAGAAATAGGAGCACAAGAATCATTGCCAGAAGAAATACGACAACTACCCTTATCATCAATATGACCATTCCTTTCCGCTGCGCTTCAAGGCACAAAAAAGATATGAAACCAATTATCCTACCCGCAGCCTGTAGAATTTTGTTAAAATAGCTTGAGGAAGCAGGCACACTACAGAGCAC
>JAGXTN010000073.1 GCA_018333455.1 Dethiobacter sp.
GGGTGCCCGTCAGGGCGGGATGGTCGCATTCTTGGAGGGGTGCCCGTCAGGGCGGGATGGTCGCATTCTTGGAGGGGTGCCCGTCAGGTCAGTGGCGAAGCTGTCCCGTATTCGACCACCCCGGTGCTGCGCACCACCCCTCCAAAGGAGGGGAATTAGGCGGCTATTTTCAGGATAGACACCAATGGTAGAAGGGAACACTTATGCCCTCGCTCGTACCATGTAGGGGCGGGTTTCAAACCCGCCCAAGTAGATGGCAAATACTATTTTCAGAGTAGACCCCCATGCCACTTGTTGCCTTCTCAAAACCCTTTCAGATATTGTTGACTTTCACGGAATGCGGAAGCGAGCGTTAAGTGTCAGCAGCGTTAAGCGAACGGGAATTCGCAGCGTTAAGACATGCCAACGGTTCACATGCTGTAAGCCCAGAGGTTTTGGCATGTTAGCGAGAATTACTGTTCGTAGCTGCGGAAACGTGCGAGCGTAGCATCTGGGGAAGGCTACATTGCCGAGAATGCTTCGGTGCTTCATCCCCGCTGCGCTTTGCCTGTCCTCACCATGCCCTCACGCTGCCCTCACCCTAGCCCTCTCCCGCAGGGAGAGGTGAAGGTTTTAGAGGAGAATAGCTGGAGAGGGAACAGGACGGCAGACTGCAAAATCTTCAAAGCAGCAGAGTGAAGCGAATCAACGCTTCACTCTGCTGCTTCTGTTGTTGCTCTAAATTCAGCCGGTATTTGCTGCAACGCCCGTGGTGGAAATGGACGGTGTCCGGTTGGCTGCTGCTGCTCTAATATTCAGCCGGCATTTGCTGCAGCTGTGCCAGAGAAAAGACCGGACCATCTTTGCAGACATATTTATCACCGATATTGCAGCGGCCGCATTTGCCGATACCGCATTTCATCTTCATCTCCAGCGTGGTGATGATATTTTCCGGCTGATAATTCATTTTAGCCAAACTCTGCAGCACGAATTTAATCATTACCGGCGGCCCGCAAGTAATCGTAACTTTACCTGCCGGACTCGGGTTCAGTTGCTCAAGAAATGCCGGCACAAAACCCACATTGCCCTCCCAGTCTGGCGAAGCGACATCGACCGTCAAATATACGCGTGTGTCGCTGAATCTAGGCCAGTTTTCCAGCAATTCCACTCGCTGCACCAAATCGCCGGCTGAGCGGGCACCATAGATGATCTCGATTTTGCCGTATTCATGCCGGTTATCCAGACAGTAATTGATCAAGGAACGCAGCGGCGCCAAAGCGATTCCGCCGCCGATAAAGAGCAAATCCTTGCCCTTCATCAACTCAAGCGGAAAGCCTTTGCCATACGGCCCGCGCACACCGATGAAGGCGCCCGGCTCAATTTCGTGCAGAGCACGAGTCAACATGCCGGTATTTTTAATGCTAAATTCCAAAAAGCCTTTGCGCGTAGGAGAAGAAGTGATCGAGAACAGCGCTTCGCCTACAGGGAAAAGAGAAACCATGGCACACTGCCCCGGCTGATAAGCAAACAATTCGCCGCCATCGGCAGCCACCACCCGCAACGTTTTCACATCAGGCGTTTCCTGGCGGATATCTGCAACGATTGCTTTACTGGGCAGCAGCGGATTCCTACAAACCATCGGTACCACCTCCTGCCTCCCGGATTACTTCCAAAATATCGAGGTTAACAGGACACTTGCGCACACAGCGGCCGCAACCGACACAGGCATAATCCCCGTGTTGCTGGGGGAAATAATTTAGCTTATGCATAAAACGCTGCCGAACCCGCTCTTTCTGGGACGGCCGAGGATTATGCCCGCCGGCCATTTGCGTAAAATCGGCGAACATACAGGCATCCCAACAGCGGATACGTTCGCCGCAGTTGCCTGCGGCATATTCCTGCAGATCAAAACAGTGGCAGGTGGGACAGAGGAATGTACAGGTTCCGCAACCGATACAGCGCTTGTAAAGGCGCTCCCAGTAGTCAGCCGCAAACATTCCCGCCAGTCTCTCCTTTATCCCCCGGAGGCTGACGCTTGTCACGTACCGGTCTGCGATTTTTTCCTGCTCATCCTTGACTTTATTTTCATCGCCGGAAGTTGCTTCGCTCAATAAGCCGTTCAAAGCGCTTATCAGCTCTTCTCCTTTTTCTGTCTGCGCAACTAACGCCAGCTCCTCGCCGGTATCGACCGCTAACACGTCGGCACCCGGCGCCTTAGCGGCGTCAATGTCAAAAGACTGGCAAAAGCAGGCTTCATCCGGTTCGGTACAGCCTAGGGCTATCACGGTAGTATTTTCCCGGCGGCGGCGGTACGCCTCGTCAGGCGGTTCCTCCAGATAAACTTTATCCATCATCGCAAAGCTGGAAACATCACAAGGGCGGACAGCAAACAGAATCGCTTTCTCCCCTGCTTTGCAGGCGAAATCCTCAATTTGCAAGTCTTCTCCCATTTCATATTTCAACACCGTTTCAGTCTGGGGATAGAAAAACTTCTTGGGGGGCACAAGCACATTGAGCGCCGCAAGCTCCACAGCCAAGCCTTCCTGCCACGACACAAAATTAACGATGCCGTCTGACTCGGCAGGAACATACAGCTTTGCCTCAGCCGCCATCGCTGACAAAAGCTCTGCCAGATTAGCTTTCGCTATCCTTTTCATTTGCGCTCCACCCCCTAACTCTCATCAAAGCCGGCCGGATCTTCGCCGCGGTACGTACCCAAAGGTGGCACGTCTGTCGGGTCTAGGCCTGCCTCATAGTCGCCATACGCATCATTTATCCCTTTAATCAGTTTACGGTTTAATTCTTGGAGCGGAACACCGGCAGGACAGATGCGCTCACACTCGCCACACTCAAAACAGCGTCCCGCCACATGAAACGCGCGGATAATATGATAGTTGAGCGTATCAGCCGGATCATTTGCTTTGCCGAGCCAACGCGGTTCTGCCTGGTCAAAAATGCAAACACGGCAGTTACAGGCGGGACAAGTGTTACGACAGGCAAAGCAACGGATACAGCGGTCAAATTGCCGTTGCCAGTAAGCAAACCGTTCCTCCGTCACCAAAGACTCCACCGCTTGCACACGGGCAAAACGGCTTTCGTCAGCATACTGCCGCGGCGAAACTTCCTCCCAAACCAGCTTATCGTAAACAACCGGGTTGGGATGGCGGCAGCTCAGGCATTTGTCTAGCAGATAAGCTTCCGCCTTAACGCGTTCTTCTCTCTCGCCGACTGCCAGTACCAGTTCCTCGCCAATTAAAGTTACGCTTTTAATCTCTTTAGAGGGAAAAGAGGCCCGAATTTTTTCCGCATCAGCCTTGCCGCCACACGGCACACCGTAGACCGCCACCCGCTCCCGCTCCAAGCGCTTGTCTTGGAGGAGACGGTTAATCCCGCGCGAATCACAGCCTTTGACAAAAATGCCGACCTTGGCAGCACAGCTCTCCTGCCAATCAAGCAGAAATTTTACCGGACTGTAAATAGTAAATGGGTCCCAAACAAGCTGCTGCACATCGGCAGGGTCCTCCAAAAAAACTACCGGCGACTGCCACCAGAAATCCTTCTTGCGCCAGCCGATTATAGCAGTCACTTCCCTGTTTTCCAAAGCCTCTTTGGCTATCTGGCAAATTTTTGTTGTGTATTCTTTCAGCGGATATCCCTCGACTTTCTGCTGCAAAAAGTACAACCTCGGCATTATCTTCTTTCAGCGAACATCCCGCAACTTTCTGTTGGGACCAAGCCGTTTGATCTCCTCCGCAACAGAATTCATCACCATCGCAAACTTGGCACCTTCCGAACCGGAAATCCAACGTACTTGGAAGCGCTCCGGCTCAATGCCCAAGTATTCCATCATCTGCTTCAACACTGTGAGGCGGCGGCGGGTAAAGAAATTACCGCTATGGTAGTGACAATCTCCCGGATGACAGCCGGCCACCAGCACTCCGTCGGCACCGCGCTGGAAAGCGCGGATAATAAAACTGGGGTTGACGCGGCTGGAACATGGCACGCGAATGATCCTGACATTGCTTGAATAACTCATCCGGCTGACACCGGCTAAATCAGCGCCGGCGTAGCTGCACCAGTTGCAGCAAAAGGCCACAATCAGTGGCTCGAAACCTTCATTTGTCACAGGCATATCGCATCCACCTCCGCCAAAATCTGCTGATTGGTGAAACCTTTAAGATTAATTGCGCCGGGACGGCAGGCTACCGTACAAGCGCCGCAACCCTGGCACAATGCGGCATTAACCTGGGCAATTTTCCGCGGCACCATTTCCCGACCCCGCCGCTCTTCAACCACTTGCTCGGAAATAGCACCATAGGGACAGACGGCCATGCAGGACAGATCACCCGAGCAAAGCTTCGGCTCGACTTCAGCCACGGTGGGGTTGCCAAGTAGACTCTGCTTGCTAAAGATTGCCGCCACTTTTACTGCGGCTGCAGAAGCCTGCGCTACCGTTTCCGGGATATCTTTTGGTCCCTGGCACATCCCTGCGAGAAAGATGCCGGCTGTCTGGGTATCAACAGGACGCAGTTTCGGATGGGCTTCAGTGAAAAACTTGTGCGCATTAACAGTTACCGCCAATTTCTGAGCCAACTCTTTGGCATCAGCGCGCGCATCAACCGACGCCGCCAAGACCACCATATCTACCGACAGTTCCACCAGCGCACCGCTTAAAACATCGACGCTGCGCACCAGCAATTTATCACCGTCGGGAAAAACTTTGGACACATTGCCTTTAATATAGCTGGCACCGCATTCTTCATAGGCGCGGGTGTAAAATTCTTCGTAATCTTTGCCTGCCGTACGAACATCGATATAAAAAACGAACGCTTTAGAGCCGGGAACTTTCTCGCTAAGCAAAATAGCATGTTTCGCCGTGTACATACAGCAAATCTTGGCGCAATAAGGATTGCCCTTCGCTTTGTCCCGGGAACCGACGCACTGAATAAATGCCACAGTTTTAGGCTCCTTGCCGTCGGAAGGACGCAAAATTTTGCCGCCTGTCGGGCCGGACGCATTGAGCAGACGCTCAAACTCCAGACTTGTCAGCACATCCGGGTGCTTGCCGTAAGCATACTCTCCGTAGTTATTTAATTTGTGGGTATCAAAACCGGTGGCCACCACAATCGCTCCATATTGATTTGTTAGCAACCGGTCTGCCATTTCATAATCAATGGCATCGGCAGGACAGACTTTCTGGCAAACCTTACACTTTCCCGCTGTAAAAAAGCGGCAGTGAGCGCGGTCAATCGCCGGTTTATTCGGCACCGCCTGCGGGAAAGGGGTATAAATGGCGCGGCGCTGCACAAGCCCTTCTTCAAACTCGCTGGCAACTTTGGACGGGCACTTAGCGATACATTCGCCGCACCCGATACACTTTTGCAAATCAACGCTTCGCGCCTTACTCCGAATAGTAACTGTAAAATTACCGAGATACCCTTCCACTTTATCGACTTCGGCATAAGTGATCAGTTTGATCTTCTCATGTTGAGCCACATCCACCATTTTTGGTGTCAAGATACAGGCGGAACAGTCCAGAGTGGGAAAAGTCTTGTCAAGCTGTGCCATGCGGCCACCGATGCTTGGCTCGCGCTCCACCAGATCGACTTCAAAGCCGGTATCGGCAATATCCAAGGCTGCCTGGATGCCCGCAATACCGCCGCCGATAACCAGCGCGCGCCGCGTAATCGGCATTTCGGCAGCAAATAGCGCTTCATTCATGGCAGCTTTAGCTACAGCCGTACGTATCAGGGAAATTGCTTTAGCTGTACCTGCTTCCTTGTCTTTATGAACCCAGGAACACTGTTCACGAATATTGGCGATTTCCAGATAATATGGGTTAAGCCCGGCCGATTCCACCGTTTTGCGAAACGTATTTTCGTGCATCCGCGGCGAACATGAGCCGATGACGACCCGGTCTAGCCGATATTCTTTAATAGCATCCTTAATCATTGCCTGCCCGATTTCGGAGCAGGTATACTTGTTCTGGTCGGCATAGACGACGCCGCTCATCTTTTGAGCTGCGGCAATCACTCTATCAATATCTACTGTGGCGGCAATATTGGAACCGCACCAGCAGATAAATACACCAATCCTCTTCACCGCAATCACCTCCCGGCTTAGCTTTCTTACTTAGCGTATTTGCGGAACGCACTGACCAACCCTTGCTGCGGCGCATTTTCGCGCACTCTGGCAGGCAGGTCATTTGGATGAAGGTAGTTACCGCCCTTATTCCGTAAAATAATCAAACGGAGAGCTTCAATCACTTTTGGGATATCCACATTCCGCGGACAGCGCGAGTCGCAAGTCTGGCAGGAGGCGCAGATCCACAAAGTTTTGCTATGCAAAAGTTCATCAACCAAGCCCAGCTGTGCGTAACGAAGAACTTGGTGAGGCAAGACATCCATGCTCCAAACGACCGGACAGCCGCCGCTGCATTTTCCGCACTGGAAACATGCCGATACCTTCTGCCCGCTCACTTCTTCCACTTCTCTGAGTAGGTTATAGTTAATTTTTTCGGTTATAACCTTCATTTTTTTCCTCCCTGTAATTGCTGCCACTTAAAGAGCGAGAGCTTCCGCCAGAAGTTCAGTGAAGTAAAAAACAGGCAGCTTGAGCTGAGGGTCTTTGCTCGCTGCAAGTAGTTCACTCTGGTATTCTTCCAGATTGTACTTGCAGAGCGGACAGGCTACCACAAAAGCTTCCGCACCGTTTTTATAAGCGGAATTCAGGATTCTGCCGACTGCGGCGGAAGCAATCTCCTCATTGGCCATCGACAGGTAGGAGCCGCAGCATTCCGTCTTATATGGATAACTGACCGCCGTCGCGCCCAAAGCATTTAGGAAATTTTCAAAGATGGTGGGGTTTTCCACATCATCCAAGTCCATCTCGGCCCTGGGCTTTAGGAGCAGGCAACCGTAGTAAGGGGCAAGCTTCCGTCCTGTCAGTCGCTTTTTCACCTTTTCAGCAATAGATCCGAAACCCACGTCATTTTTCAGCACTTCCAGATAATGAACCACATCCACCTCACCCATATAATCCTCTTCCAGGTAGGCGTTAATCTTACGGCGCAATTCCCCGTCTTCACGCACGGCCTTATTCGTACGTTTAAAAACGTTATAACACCCGGCACACAGCGTAACCAGCTTATCCTCCCCGGCTGCCCTGGTCTGAAGCAATGCTCTGACCGGAGAAAAAAACGAGAAAATCTCATCCGTATTGAGGGGATACAGGGCTCCGCAGCACTGCCACTCTTTGATTTCAGTCAAGCTAAGCCCCAAAGCCTTGGCCGTGGACAACGCAGTATCCTCATAAGCCTTCGCCCTCGTCTTTAGCGTACATCCCGGGTAGTAACTGTAGCGCACCCCGACCACCTCCCATAAGCGCATTATTTATCAAGCAAAGCAAGCCATTGCTCACACCTAGCCCTTTCATTTCGACGGAAGAAAACATTTACCTTTTTTTAAACGCTGAATTAAAGAAAGACTTTCAATAAATTTAATCTTTAGAATAATTATACTGCTGGTTTTATCCTCTCCGTGCAACACTTCTGCTCTTTCCCATGAAGTTTGAGAGGGGATAAAATGATCTCCCTCTTCTGTATGGTTCTGTAGCACGCAACCAAGCTAACTCGACAAGCGACATTGATTTGCTAGTTCTGCTCAGCAAACCATTCGATTATTTTTCAGAACTTCGTCAAGTTGTAGAGGTGCTGTATCCTATCCAGCTAGAATCAGAGCAACTTATTTCTGCCAAGCCCGTTACCCCCGATGAATTTGAACGCGGAAGCATTCAACTGTATCGAAACGCCAAGCGAGAAGGGATACTGGTGTGATACGAGAACACGAGCAGGAAATTGCCGCCAACCTAGAACGAGCCGAGCAATCTATCCAAGCAGGTGAACTACTCTCCATTGAAATGGAGAGCTTCAAGATTCTAGGCGACGAAAGAACATCCGTCAAACCTGTACATCTTTGGCGTACCCAACACCACTACTGGTTGCTCGTTAAGAGTTTCCA
>JAGXTN010000035.1 GCA_018333455.1 Dethiobacter sp.
AATGGGTGAAAATTAAAACGCATAAACATGTTGATTTATCAGCTTTTCACACTTAAAATATGGTAAAATAGTAGTAAGAAAAGTAGTGAAAAGGGGTCTTAATTATGGTCAATAAAATTGATTTTAAAGCTAAAAATTTAACATCGAATGCGGGTCTTTTTCTGCTTCTTGAGAACGCAAAAAGTAACGGGATTTTTGAACTCATTGAAAAAGACCTTTTGTTTGATAATGAATCAACAAATAAAATCAAGATGAATCATATAAAGACGATGCTCTGCGGTCACTTTATTGGCATTGACAAATTAGAGCGTCTCAAGCTACTTCAAAACGATCCACTGATGAATGAATTTGATATTTCGGTGAAGGAACCAGAAACGGTATCTCGATTTTTAGGAAACTTTACCTTCAAAACAACACAAATTTTCAGAGATATCAATTTTAAAGTCTTTCATAGAGAAATTCTTGAAAGCAGAATTGACCGAGATAATGAAATTGATATAATTGAATCACAAAATCAGCTTACAGAAATCAATGCTAAAAAGGGCAAATTACTTGATTTATATCTTGATGATACATTTAGTAAGGAGCAATTAGATGAGCGTGTAAAACCGCTAGAAACGGCTGTAAGAGAGCTTGAAGAAAGGATTAAAGTCTTATCAAAGACCAATGAAGATTTATATAATGATATAGCTGAAATTGACGAAATCATAAAAGTATTTCAAAATGAAAATAGTACTTTACAGGAAGAATTTAATAATGGAAATATTACAGATAAATATAGTCGAAAAGAATTGTTAAAAGATATTGAAAATATAGTTGTCGGAGAAGATGGCTCGTTGACATTGAATTTTAAGTCATTATCAGTAATAAGAGAATTGACAATCAAATACCGTTTTCTATTGGAAAAAGCTTCTTGAAACCTCCATTAGAAACATACTTTGAAACCTCCAATAATGGTGTTTTGTTTCTAGATGAAATAGCTGAATTTAACAAAAAGGCATTGGATGCTTTGAGACAGCCTATGGAGGATAAGAAAGTTACCGTGTCTAGGGTGAAGTATACTAATACCTATCCATGCAACTTCATGTTAGTTGCCGCCATGAATCCATGCCCCTGTGGATATTATGGTTTGGATAAATGCCGCTGCAGTGATTATGAGGTACTAAAATATCGCCAAAAGATTTCAGGACCAATTATTGACCGGGTAGACATCCAAAAAAATGTTCAACCTGTAAACTTCATGGATCTGTCGGGCCATTTTAATGGGAAAACATCTAAAGAGTTACGGCATAGAGTGGAGCATGCTAGAGAAATTCAAAAAAAGAGATATGCTAGTATAGATAAAATCAATTGTAATGCACAGATGACACCAGCACTTATAAAAGAATATTGTAAGCTTGAACTCGCGGGAGAAAACCTATTAAAACTAGCCCATGATAGATTCCAGTATAGTGCGCGCATTTTCCACAAATTCCTAAAGGTAGCCAGGACGTTTGCAGGTATGGATGGAGCCGAGAATATTCGTAAGCAGGATGTGGCTGCGGCTCTTCTTGCTAGAGAAATGGATAAAGAACATGTTGAAATGCTGGTAGTTTGATATGGAAAGCATGGATAAATATTGGCTTTGGATGGTGAATTTAAAAGGCTTAGGTAACAAATTGTGTAATAAACTGCTAGGCGAGTTTGGCAGCCCATGGCAGGTATATAATGCTTCAGAGTCAGATTTTAAAAAAATAGAAGGAATAGGAAGTGCTTTAGCCCATACTATTGCAGCAAACCGTTGCTTGGATAAGGCTGAAAGGTTATTAGAAAGCTTAGCCATGTCTAATATCAAACTGCTGACTATAAAAGACAGCTTATATCCACTAGAAGTTAAATCTCTACCTAATGCGCCTGTGCTTTTATATTATAAAGGGCAAATTAGGCCTCAAAGCCTAGGTGTTGCCATAGTGGGAGCAAGACGATGTACTGAATATGGTAAAAAAGTGACCCAGGAAGCGGCTGCTTTTCTAGCCAAACAAGACATTCCAGTTATAAGTGGAATGGCCAAGGGTATTGATGGTTATGCCCATACAGCATGTTTGAAGGAAGGTGGGTATACCCTGGCCTTTCTAGGAAATGGAGTGGATATTTGATATCCAAAGGAGCATCAAGGTCTAATGGAAGCAATAATAGAAAAGGGTGCTGTCGTATCCCAGTATCCACCAGGGACACCTGCCAGGAGAGCCAATTTCCCCATGAGGAACTACTTAATCAGTGCCTGGGCTCACAAAATATTGGTAGTGGAAGCCAGCCTTTATAGCGGCAGTTTAATCACCGCCCAGTGGGGAATGGAAAATAATAGGACAGTTTTGGCAGTCCCCAGTGGAATTTATCATAGTGAAGGTAAGGGCACAAATAGGTTAATCAAAAATGGTGCACAAATATATATAGAGCCATATCAACTGGCGTTGGATACACTAGACATAGCACAATTTACCGAGCCAAATGACAAATTGAGACCAAAACACATGACGTTTAAAACCCACCTGGAAAACTCAGCAGATGAAATTGGAGATTCGTTAATAGAAGAGCAAATCCTAGAATTTTTAGGAAGCATGACTTTGAATGAAGACCAGCTAGCACAGCCTTTTCAAAGCAATCTATCGGGTTTCCTAGAAGCCTTATCCATACTAGAATTAAAGGGGAAAATAAGGAGACGTCCTGGTGGGAAAATCTCCTGCTAGATTTCCAGTTCATTCCAAAAGGGGTCAGTCCCCCTTTCCCATTATCATCCCAAAAAACAGCTTAGGATTGTTCTTACTTCTTCCCCTGCCGAGCATAATCGTACTTTTTATAGCTCCAGCTTTTTCAATGGCTTCAATAACCTGAGCAGATTTTTCTTTAGCAACAATTGATACAACTAATTTAAGCTCATGAGACATGTTAATGTTAACCTCCCTTTTAAATTTTAATTGTTATTAATGTATTACATCTGTTCTTTACAAAACACATCTTCAAAGTTAGCTTTTCGCTTATTTAGCAGCTCTTTAAGTTCCTTTTCACTCTTTTTAGCCACAAGAATATATAAAATATC
>JAGXTN010000026.1 GCA_018333455.1 Dethiobacter sp.
CTGTATCAAGATACATTTCATCAAAATTCTGTTTTTTGAAAGCCTCTTGTTCGTGTTTCTCCAAAAATTCAAGACATCGTTGATAGAGGATTTCCAGCTTATTGTAGTATGTGCTATTTCCTATGCCTAAAATTTCACAAGTGCGTTTTACTGGAACGCGGTTTAGCAGTAAATCTGCAAACAAAGGGAGTATATCATTGCGTTTTTGATGATATGTAAAACATTCACGAATGCTGGGCAGGGTGTTGGTCATTTTTTTACACTCTTTGCATTGCCACTTCTGTGAGTTGCTGCTACTCTTGCCTCTCTTATGAAACAACTCTACACCTGCAAAAGGAGTAGCAGGAATATTTGTACAGCCAACCTTGTGAAACTCATACACTGGGTCTTTATTGACAACCTTATTGTTGTTTGCCAGTCGAGCTATTTCCTCTGCTATTGACCAGTTTGATAGCAGCGTTGTGGATGTACTGGTTGCAAAGCCGGGAGTTTTTTTGTTTGGATTTTCATTGCAAAAGATTGATATTGTGGCAGAGCCACCCTTGTGATAGCGATGGAGTTTGCCATTAAAGTGTTCTTGTGGTTTTCCAAACCACTTACAAAATGGGTCAGTGCAAAAATTGAGCTGGATTTCATATTCTTTGTTGTCGTAAATCAAAGCAAACGGTTCGTGCCACTCAAATTGATGCTTTTTTGCAAATTCTTTTTCCGTTAATGCTGTATAATCTTCAAAACGGTCAAGTATTTCGTCACCTGTTCGCGGGATAATTGAATAAGCGAAGTTTTTGTTAGTTTTTGAGAGCAATGTTTTTATTCTTCGCATTGTTCGTCCTCAATCCTTCCATCAGGAATGCCCGTGGGGAAGATGCTAGATAAAAGCCGTTTATTATTTCTTTTACTAAGCAACCACTTGATAAAATCCTCATCTTTTAAGATATTTCTCTTTAGAAATTCATCAACAACATCTTCCTCTGAACATTCAGCGTATTTTGCGTACCCTTCTACAATAGCGCGGGTATGCCTCGAAATTTTCCAGTCAACCTTTCCTTTGTTTTTGGGTTTTATAAATTCCATAGCAACCTCCATATATTTACTATTTTTAGCACTCAATTTTTCAATGGAATAGCTTGATTCCACAAAAAATTAATTCGCCATAAAATGTAAAATTCCTTTACGATTTGAGAACATAATGGGCAGTTGTTCCTTTATTTATAAGGACAAAAAAAGACGCGAAACCAAGAGTGATTTCACATCTTTTTTGGGGTCGAATTCTTGATTTTGCACCTCAAAACGGAACCCGTTAGCATGATGCCGTCTTTTTCTTTTTTTTAAAGCGGACTTGTTTTGAGCTACACTGTCGTGTTATAATTACACCATACTGTAATTATTTAAGGAGCAGAGGTTATGAATGAAAGAGGATATACAGCAGAAGAGGTGGCAGAAATTCTTCGAGCTGAAGGTGACGCATCCATTAGCAAAAGAACCGTTAATTATTATGCATTTGATAAAAATATGTTTGAAGTTAGCCTTGGCGGCAAAGGGATTTTTAGCGAAGGCGAAATCAACAAGTTGCGGGGCATTCGAATGCTTAAAGAATGTACGAACTATTCATTGGAGCAAATCAAAAAAATTATTAATATGCAAACCCTTGAAGATATTAAGCAGCTTTGCTTAAGGCGGGCAACTGAGATAAGCTACCCTCTTACAGTGAGTGAAATAAGAAGAAGTCCTTATGCCAGTGAACCTGATTATGAAATGCCCCATCCAAAGTTGACGACATCACCAAAGGCTGGCCTCGAAAAGCCCAGAACTATAAAGGTTAATAATGATGTCACACTAGTTGTCAGCAGAAAAATTGATAATGAAAGGCTTTCTGTAATAATCCGCTTCATACAAAATTTAAAATAAAGGAGCTGTTAATTATGAGAATTTTCGCCAGACTTGCCAGAGAGGCCATGCTTAACAGGGACGGACTAAACCATCTGCAGGTTGAACTGATTCCTCCTGTAGCAGAGGAAGGAGCACCATCGAAGCCGGTTCTGATTGTCTTTGTAATTGACCGAAGCGGCTCAATGGGGGGTCATCTAAACCGTGCAATCCATGAAACGCCCTGTGATGAAGTGAGAAATTCTTCCAAAATGAGCTATGCGATTAGTGCTGTAATAAATTTCTTGAACTTACTTACGGAAGATAACTTGGTTGGTGTTGTTTCTTTTGATGACACTGCTGAGATTTACCAGCATTTAACGCACTTAAACCCGTCTACGAGGCGCGACGTTATCGAGAATGTTCAAAGAATTCGGCCACGCGGCTGCACCAACATTTCAGATGCCATATTGACTGCCAAAAAAATGATAACAGCAGACCACTTGGATAAGTACACCTGCAAGGTTATCCTTCTCAGCGACGGAATTGCTAACAGTGGCGTATCTGATAGTGACGGCCTAGCGTCCATCGCTCTAAACTGCCTGCGGGAAGGCATTACAGTTTCAAGTCTTGGAATAGGGGCTGATTATGATGCTGGAAAAATGGGTGCCATCGCAAACAGCGGGGGAGGCTTGTTTTATCATATACAAGACCTCAGAGAATTGGAAAAGATATTTCAGGAGGAGTTAGGCATGTCAAATGCTGTTACGGCAAAAAGTGTTGCGTTAGATGTGGAGATACCCAACCTAATTGAAATTTCCGAGAACCTTAACTTCTATCCGCAAAGCATCGAAAACGGATGTATAGTGGTGCGCATAGGGGATATGTTCAGCCCAAAGAAGATACTTTTTGAAATCCGAAATGATTTTTCAGACGAGGACTTTAGTTTAAACATAAAAGCTAATTATTTAGCGCTGGATGGAACAAGGAAACATATTGCAACCTCTATTTTGTGTAAAATCGTAGCCGGTCTTGAAGAATTGAGAGATGCAAGAGAAGACAGAACGGTGATAGATGCCGTCCTTGCTCAAGTGAAGGAGCAGACCATCAGTAGAGCATCGGAGGCGCGTGACAGAGACGACTACAATCAGATGAATCGGGTGTTTAATGCCTCTCAGCAAAACTTCTCAAAGTTAAATCAAAATTATCCTAATGTGAATGTGTCGGATATCTTAGACGAGCTAAAAAGGATTACTTCGTTGTTTTCATCCAGAAAAACTTCAAAATCTGTCATCAAAGAAATGTATGCCAGCAGTTATATGAGCGCAAAAGGGGTAAATAGGAGAGGAGACGATAACGAAGTGGGCAGGCAGCAGATGTTGAAGATTTTGTTGCGTGACTACGCAGGCGCGAAGGTTACAGACAGGACAATTCCTTATCCTAGGCATCAGCAGGTGTCTGTTTCCCAGTATAACGACGAAATTTTTAGCATTTATCAGGAGTTGGGAGGACGTCTCCCAGATTATCCGTTAAATATCCGCTCATGGGACCTTGAAGTTAATGGTGTAGCCGTAGAGCTGGATGAAGCACTGCACTTTAATCGGTATAGGGCAATATCCCTGCTATCCCCATTATATAATTTGCTCCACAATTTCGGTTTGCAAGAATACCGCAGCTATTGCGAGTTGTATGAGCATAAGTGCCTGAGCGCGGGCAGTTATGGAGGGAAATGGACTAGTCCTAGCGCAGAAAACCAGTTCGGTCCAGCGGGTCCACCAAGGGACCTTACTGGTGACGGCTCCCCACGCTGGAAACAAAGGGCTTTTTATGATTTCGTGAAGGATTTGTCTCCACTTGTAATCAGCGTGCCTGTGGCAAGAATTTCTATTTGGGATAAAATTGATATTGGCGGAGAAAAAATATCTGTGGCAGAAATCTTAGATAATAGAATTTATGTTGCGGCAGATAAACTCCTGCGCCTTGTTCAAATCCGGGCGGGAGTATAAGCTAAAGCCCCAATGTGGTGTTGGGGCTTTTCTATAAACAAAAGTAGAAATATGGAGTTAGTTATGGAGGGAAGAGCAGAATGACTTGTTCTTCCTCAACGACCCAATGTATACAATGAAGCGCACCGACTTTTTACAGTATATTAGCAAGAGGATGTCTTTTGGACTAATGCGAACGAAAGAAGACACCTTACTAGGCGCTAATTTATTTGTAAATTAATTCCTGTTATGAACTTACGATTGAAGAAAATAGGACTATAGTGGTATACTATATACATATAAGATTTATTCTTATGAGAAGAGGTGGATAAGATGGCAACAAAAAGCATTTTAAAAAATGTTGATATACGGAAGAAATCACTTTGTCGCGCATTTGTAAGTGCTTTAGAGAACGCAAAAAAGAAAAAATCTAAAGAGGTCACGCTAAGCAAAACCTGCACCGAAATCAGGGAAGAAAAAATAAAGGAAATTTTCGGTATTACCAAATGATAAAGGGTTATATTCAGGTTTCCCTTGACTAAGGTACGAATAGAAAGATAGCAAGAGAAAGAAAAACTGCTCGTTAGAAGAGAAGCATTTTAACGAGATTAGGATAGAAATGATAACCTAAAAATGTTGCCATTGTGTTGCCCATTTGTTGCCCATTTGTTGCCCATTTGTTGCCGGAAGTGGTGATACATAGCGTACTGGTTGAAATATTCAACTATTCTCTCGCCCAAGAATGCTTATTTTTAAAGGGTTTCGCGAACTACATGAACATAACGGAAGATTTGAAATCACACTGTTCGGATTCCTAATCCGCAGGCCGCAGGTTCAATTCCTGCCAGGCGCACCATAAAAAGCAATAATGGCAAGGCTTCTTTATTTGGAAGCTCTTGCCGTTTTAGCGTTATTCGGGAGCGTTAATGTAAGCTAACGGATGCGGCCTTTTCAGTAAAAAATATTCTTTGCCAAAAACAGGAAAAACTTAACTGGAAGCCGAATCTGAAGACATAAGAAGCCGAACAAGATTCGAGACAAATGCTGGTGGAGTATCAACGAATGATGACCGAGCGCTTTAAGCATAGAGTTATTAGCCTATGGCGTATACTGGCGGGGGGGTAAAAACTGTGCGTGTAAAACGGATAAAACTAGCGCTAGGAGAGTTCAAGGCCCTATTTCTAGCGGACTTTGCGTTGCGTCCTTCGCACCAATACGCGTACCACAACAGGGAACTAATTTTACAAAGCGTCGTTTGTGGTTGCTTTTATTGTCTGGCTATGTTTAGTTCTGATGAAATCGAGGAATGGACTGATGAGCCGAAAAACGATGATAAAATTACTTATGGGTTAACGGCATTGTGTCCTAAATGCGGGATTGATTCCGTGTTGTCAGATAATATGCCTGGCATTAAGCTTGACGTTGCCTTTCTTACTAGAATGAAGAAGTGTTTTTTCTAAATAGATTCACCTAACATCGCATAAAAGCTGTCTGCGTTAAATTGCCGGAAAAAATTTTGGCACTTAGTAATCGTCCGATGCCCTGTCTGTGGCATTGTTCCTGATCGTGGGTATTGTATGCCTATGCAGGCGTTTTTCAACACCACTGCATCCCGAGCCTGTTCAATGCGTATAAAGCCTTATAACGAATAGCTTATAAAAACATGGAATTGTGTGCGAAGGCATTTAGGGGGGATTGAATGAGCTGGTGGCTAAAGTGGTGTATCCTAACATTGTTCATACTCCTGCTGGTTTGTCCGACAAATGTATTTTCTGAATCGGTTAGGCACAAACATCCCACATTGCTGGTCAGCCAGCACGGTTCTGTTTTCATCGTTATTCATGAGGACGAAACAGCTGACCTGGCACCCATCATTGCCAAAATGGAACATGATATCCATGCGTTGGAAGTTGTTTTCCGGCAGATGCTGGATGATGGCAAACTGGATGGACGCCATCGGACATTAGTCATTAACGCTGGCTTTTATGGTTCGGCGACAACCAGGTTTTCCCACGCACCAACGGGGCTTTACCGCACTAACTGGGCCGCTCTGTTTGGATGGGGCATCTCGCTTGACAACATTGTCAGGCTGAGGGAATCGGGTGCCAGAAGGGGAGAAGTGCTGCCTCTAGGAAGAACCTATGTGATTGACACTTCAACAGGTCTTTTGAATCTGAACGATTTACTGGTGTTAATGCATCTGTTGCCGGCGACCGATGATACGCGAGCGGCAAAGGAAATAAGGAACGAAGCGGAACTGTTGGAGGCAAAGAAACAAATTCCATCTGGCCTAGTCGATGGCATGGCCTTTGGTATTGGCCCGCCATGGGTCTGGAGTCCTGTCCATGTGGGAGGGGATTATTTCACGGCTGTCTGGCAGGGAGGTGTAGTGACTTATTACTTGCGAAGCATAAAAGAGGGAGAAAAAGTACCCTTGCCTGTATTGCCGCATTATTTACTAAGACCGGTCTGGGGGAAGTGGTTCCCCCGACTGATGGTTTATGCCGATGAAAAAGTGCTTACCGTTATAGATCGGTATAGAAATAAAAGGTTTACGGTAAACCTAATCGATTTGCCAGGGTTGAGCGGATTGACAATTGCTGAACTGGCCATTGCTGCCGACTCACAGCAGGGCAGGGCAGCTTTTTCTTTCCGGGAGGACAGGGCTCTGGGCCGGGCTGCATCCTTCTTCCTGGATATGCAGGATGGGCTGGTCAGCCCCATGGTCGGGGAATTTTTTGAGCAGTTGCAGGCCAAGGGACTGACAGAAGCGACCTGGGTCTGGCATAAAAACAGAGAGGCAGATTGGGGGAAGCCTCTCGTTACGCTTTTAGTCCAGCGGGGCATTTAGTGATTATCATCTATGTTCCGGCAACGATTATCCTCGCAGTGCTAAACAGTTGGCAGGCAAAGGTATTTTTGCGCAGCAGGCAGGGCATTGCGGAAAGTAAGAAAAAATGGGATTTCTGGGGCATTGGTGTTGCAATGTATTTCACGGACGGGAAGCGGCGATTGCCGCTGCATTGTTACGCAGCATTCCTTGGCTGCCTGTTGCTGGTGGCTATCTTTTTCGGTATTGAACTGGGGGTTTTCCTTGACATAGAGGTGCTATGGCTTATCTTTTGTATGATTGTTCTGATTCCTTATACCTTTGCGAGGCCACTTTCACACTTTGTTGCAAGAAAGATAATCGTGCCGCCTTTGGCATCATTCGAAGGATGAAAATACTCCTTTACTGGCAAAAAAAAGGGCAGACTTAGGGGCGGTCAAATAGGGATTTATAATCTCTGAAAAATTCGGCATAGTCGTTTATAGCGGCTATGCCGTTTTTTCGTCCTCTTCTGGAATGTTGATTTCACCAATGCAGTTGTAGATTATCCTGATGCGCTGCATTCTTCGTCCGTTCACCTTTTCTGTTTTAAATACGATGATTCTGTCAATGAACTCTCGGATGATTTCTGCGTCCAGCTCCGGTATCTCCATATACTTTCTGACAAGGGCTAGAAAGCGGTCTGTGTTGAGGGTCTGTTCTTTTGCAGTATCGAGAGCCTTTTTCAACACAGTGTTTCTCGCTTCTAAAGCCTTCTGCTCAGCCTCGTAATCCGCTGAAATCTTGTGAAAGCGTTCCTCTGTGATGTTGCCGAGCACCTTATCCTCGTAGAGCTTCTGAATGATCTTATCAATGGCTGAGATACGGACCCGCGCCTGATCATATTCCTTTTGACTGAGTCGTAATTCCTTGGCAAGCTCCTTTTCCGAATTGTTGGTGACGATTCGGATGAATTCCGCTTCCCGTTCTTTGGCGAAAGCCAGTACCTTTCGTAAATCCTCTGCCACAAGCTGCTCTACCACAACATTGCGAATCTGATGAGAACTGCAGCCGCCTTTGACCTTGCGGTATGTAGCACAGACGAAGTACTCCTTGTCATGGGTCCATCCATTAGCTCTTACCTGATACAGCTTTGCCCCACAGTCCGCGCAGAACATCATACCGGAGAGCATCCCCATCTCACCCATGCGAGAAGGTCTGCGTTTGCCATCTCGGATTTTCTGAACCGTTTCCCAGGTTCCTTCATCGATGATCGCTTCATGGGTGTTTTTGAATATCAACCAATCCTCCGGATTATTCTGCATCTTGGTCTTGTTCTTGTATGACTTTTTGAAGGTTTTGAAATTAACCGTATGGCCCAGGAATTCCATTTTGGCTAGGATGTCGGCTACTGACCTTGACTGCCATGCGTAGGGATTCTCCGGTGGCCTTGCAGGTGTGTTGATGCCTTTGCTCCTTAAATGAACCGTGGGAACGTTAACGCATCGTGATTCAAGCTGCCTGGCAATCTGAGAGGGTCCAAAGCCAGCCATGCAGAGTCTGAAGATTTCCCTGACTACCTCGGCTGCTTCCTCGTCAATAATCCACTTCAGCTTGTCCTCCGGGTCCTTGACATAACCGTAAGGCGGGTTTGTGCAGAGCGGTTTGCCGGATTCCCCTTTGGATTTGAACACAGCGCGGATTTTCTTGCTGGTGTCCTTGGCATACCATTCGTTGATGATGTTGAGGAATGGGGTGAAGTCGCTGTCCTGCTGATTGGCACTGTCGATGCTGTTGTTGATGGCGATGAAGCGGACTCCTGCCTCCGGGAACATGATCTCAGTGTAGTAGCCGACTTTCAGATAATCCCTGCCAAATCGGGACATATCCTTGATGATGATTGTTCCTACCATACCAGATTCCACATCTGCAATCATACGGTTGAAGTCCGGTCGGTCGAAGGTGGTGCCGCTGACACCATCATCCACATAGAAGTGGATGTTTCGGAAACCATTGTCCTCGGCGTACTTCTTCAGAATTGCTTTCTGATTGACGATGCTGTTGCTGTCACCGGAAAGCTCATCATCGCGGGAGAGCCTGCAATATAGGGCGGTAAACAGTGCCTCATTTGGTGCTGGTGTTTTCTTTCGTATTTTATTGAATGACTGTCTATTCATACTAACCTCTCTTTCCGACAGTCTTCAAACGGTTAGGCACTGTGATATTACCGTACTATTTTGAAGTAGTCGAGTCGATTTCCGTATCTTTATTTGACCTGTCCGATATCTTTTCCAGGTGCATTGCGTTGGCGGTAATCAGCCTTTTTAGCTTAGTGTAGGCGCTTTCTTTTGCAGATTCGCTTACACAGGATTCAACGACATAGACCGTACCGCCAATGTCAGTTTCAAAGGTGCGGCTTTGATTTTTCGGGTTCATAAATGACCTCCATTTTCAGTTTTTTAGAAAGGGTACCGAGCCGGATCAGGACCCGACACCCTAAGTTTGACTTAGGCACTCATTTGGAGTAGCTTGATGGCCTCCGGACGTATGAGGCATCCGTCAAGGAATTCATATCCGATATACGCAATTCGGTCTGTAAGAATGTACTTTTCTTTGATTGGTCTGATAGAAAGGTTCTGCCTTTCAACAAGCCAGTAGTAGCTGAAATCTCCAAAAGCTATTGGCTTTTCACCAGATGCCGGAGAGGGCATAAAATTGGAGATTAGAACTGGTTTACCAAGGATCGTATCATCAGTGCTTCTCCATAGGTAATTCCCGCTGGCATCTTTAAGTTTACGTAGAGATAGGGCTGTTTCATCGTTCATTATCCATACGGCATGGGTGCGATAATCCGGTTTGAGACTGAAAAACAGCCTGATCACTTCATCAAAGTTGATGCTGTCTGCTGCTGAGGCAGCCACTCCGACTTCGGCACCATTGACCGGGTGAAGAATACCGTAAGGCTGATTTACACCATCCCCATTGATGAAGGCAGCTTCTTCCTTTTTACCAAAGCAACGAGCAAATTCGTTGGTGAGGTAGGATTCAACATCGAATGCAGAATCTTGAATTAAATCGTTTTGAAGCAGGGTAATCCCAGCAAGCTTGTGCGACTGCACACGATATTGTTTCAAGGTTTGTGCTGCTTCTGGAATAGGACCATTCTCAGGAACCCAGTCGGTCACTGAGCAGGTATCACTTGCTATGAATGTGCTACCGTTGGTTGTGGCGTCTATTGTGGTGGCAATTCTGCGGAACAGGTTTTCTTTTGAGAGGGCTGTGAGGAAACGATCGGTTGATTCATTTGGCAAGAAATATGCGCCAGTTTGATAATCCGAGCCTTCCTTCAAATCATTGTACTGATCAGATGCGCCTCGAACTAAATTCCAAAATGCCCTGTTATAAGCTGTTGATGTTTTCATGATAAATTCCTCCATAAGTTTGATTTGGGGTTATTCCCCTGTTTGAATTCGCGTTTTTCTGCGTGAAGCCCCACGCCGCTGTCCGTTTGAAAAAGTTCTAGAGATTTTCCATCCCCCTAGGGTCACTTCTTGCAGATGATGCACCGGAAGGCTTGCGTTTCATCGTTGTTGAATGATGAATGGATTGGTACCATCTGAGCTGTGCACTTAGGACACCGTACCATTAAGGCTTCAAGCCTTCCAAAGTCATACGGCTTGGTTGCGTGTACCCGGATAGCACCGCTGTCGTGAACTGTCATATAGAAGCGGCAGCCGCTTTCCTCAGCAACTAGATAAGGGTTACCGAAGAAGTATCGAGTACACAGTAGGTTGTGGTCGTCTTGGACCAGAAGATAGGTTTTCGTAGCCATGCTTTTACTCCTTTTTAACATGGGGCATCTTGTGGCAGATTTTACGGGTAGTTTCTCATGTGACTATAGAATTTAGAAACTACCTAAAATACTTGCCACATACTGCCCCTGTGTTGATTTACTCGAGGAATTCTTTTCCCCTGAGCAGCTTGTAGCCAATAAACACAGTGGTTTTTTCACCTCCATTCCGGGGACGCTTTCGTACAATCTCACCTGTGTTGGCCAGAGCAGTCTTAAAGTTTCTGGCATTTTCCGGGAAGTAGCCATTCTCCCTGCACCAGCCTTGATAGGCGTAATAGATGTCGGAGGTGCGTTCCTCACAGCTTCCATCCTCGATCAGGCGCTCTTCGATGAAGAGTCCGACCTTGTCGTTTTCCCGGTGGTAGGCCAGGGTTGCATCCTTGACCGACTGGGGCATATCAAGGCCGCTCCTACGAAGCTTTGCATAGCCTTCCAGCGCCCAGTTGAGAATGCCACTGAGGTTTTCCTGCCTAAAGAACTCGTCCTTCAGTCCAAGGTCCCGCTCGAGCTCATCAAAGTGACGCTCGAAGGGTATGATCTTCACTCGCCCGCTGGTCAGCAGGGTCAGATCCGTTACAGTTGGCAGGTAGTTGGTATTGGTAAAGATTTTGAACTGGGGTTTAAAGTCAAAGCTGTTTTCATGCAGGAACCGGGCGTTGACGGTGTCACTGCCTGTCAGCGTCTTCAGGAGTGCGGCACTGAGCGTCAGCCGCTTGTCCGGCTCGCTGATGTTCACAAACCTCGCGCCAGCCAGCCGTGCCACATCCTCGGAAGGAGCAGAGCCGCTGTTGTTTTGTTTCATACCGATGGTTTCCGGCCTGCAGGTTCTGCCATAATCACCACAGATCCGCAGGAAGGTTTCCATCGAGGTGCCTTTGCCATTTCGGGTAGTTGCACCGAACAGGATGAACATCGCTTCATGGCGAGTATCTCCCGTCAGGGCATAGCCGAGGCTTTTTTGGAAGAATTCCGCCTTTTCCCGGTCGCCACTCATGACCTCGTCAATGAACTGCTCCCAGCGAGGACACTTTGCTGATGGGTCATAATGCACTCCTGCGATTTTGGTAATGTAGTCCTCGGCTATGTGTTCACGGAACACACCAGTTTGCAGGTTCAGTGTCCCATTCTGGCAGTTGAGCAGATAGATGTCAGCATCAAATGCACTGGCCGAGAGTGGATGCACGTCCTGGGCGTCTTTAAGGATGATTTCACGCTGCCTGCGGGTCTGCCATTTGCTGATAAACTCGATGTACTGCTTGCGAAGCAGCTCTTCCTCAATGGACAGGGCATAAACCATCAGCTTGTTGGCCAGCTTCTTACAGAGGTTCATGACCTTTAAGTTGCCTGTATCGCCACGCCAAGCCATCCCGTCATAGACAAACCACTGCCTGCGCTCCGGCACATACCTAGCGATGGCCTTATAATGATCCGCGAACAGGTTGCTGTTGCCGATGTCGTTCCATCCATAGCGGGGATCGCGATGGGGCTTCATTTCCTCCAAAGGCTTACAGCCCGGCACTTCGAAATCTGATTCGATTTGAGAGAGCCTTCCAATAGGACTGTATGTCTCTGACACGCTTTCGACCGCCTTTTCAAGAGTGATCTGTCCATAGGTGGTGCCGCTCTGCACCCGGTCCCATTTTTCACGGTACAGCCCACTTTGTCGGAACAGCCTGTCCATCAGGGTGGTATCCTTACCGCACCAGAACGCAAGATGCGCACACAGGGCAAGGTCCGCTTCACTGTGGGATTTGTCTTCGGGAATTTCACCCTCCCACAGCTTGATGAATTCCTCTCTGTTTTTAGCTGCCTTTGCTCTGCTCAGGACCTCCTCATCAGATAGGTAAGATATTGCGGGGTTCTGACTTTTTCTTTTCTTTTTCACCGGCCTGAGCATGAAGCGGTCCAGCAGGAGCTGCAGCTTGTCAGCGGCCTCAATAATCTCTCCATCCCGAAACACATTACCGGTAACGGAGACGAACTTCTTGGTCGCACCGTATACGTACACCTCAACACCGATGTTGATATTGTTGATGTAGTATTTGGCTGTGTTGTACTTGAATCCACTCGCTTTGAACAAGATACGAAGTCCCTTGCCAGATGGACTTTTCTCCATATAGCAGCCCTCGAACAACTCTACGATGGCCCTACTGAGAGGACTTAAGGTTCCGTCCTCATTGATGCAGTGGTCAATGTCGATGGCGGAAAAACCTTTAAAAATGCCAATTCCAAGCCCGTCATATCGGTTCACCACCAGAAGTGCAGCGGTATAATCTGTGAAGGTTTTTTCGTTATTTGACTGCCCGCGTCTTCCGCTGGTCTGGTAAGGTACCTTTGATGGCTTTGTTTGTCCCTCACGCTCCTCGTAATTCCAGAGGCAAAACTTGCCGTTTTCTCGCAGTGCTTTTGGCAGATTGTCGTATTGCATTTTTTCACCTCCTCCCGAGGGTTGATTTCTTGTCCCTCACTAACCAATGGAGCTAAACCATCTGTTTGAACGAAAAGAATCAGAAATATTTTTTCTCCCTCAATAGTCCCAGGACACTTTTGCCGGTTTTGAACGACAAAATGATCAATTATCTTGAAGAGTTTTGCCGCTCACTATACGCCAGAAGATCAAGACAATTCGGACGGGGTGCAGATAAAAATAAAAAGCACCCACAAGACGATGTGGATGCAAACGCGAATAGGCATTAAAAATAATGCGTTTTTAAATTTTATTGTTATTTTCTCGTACAAGAGATATAATGGAAATATATTTGCGGGAGGTGCAAAACAATGGCGATAAGCTATAACAAGCTCTGGAAGCTGCTAATTGATAAGAATATGAAAAAGAAAGACCTGCAGCGTCTTTCCAGCGTCAGTTCGGCTACAATCACGAAGCTTGGCCGAAATGAAAATGTGAACACAGAAATACTTCAAAAGATATGTACCGCTCTAAACTGCGACATTTGCGATGTCATGGAGTTTGTACCAAATACAGATAAAGAGGAGAAACAAAACAATGGCTGATAATAGAAAAGAACAGGAACGTGCAGAACTTCACCGCACCATTTGGAGCATTGCCAATGATCTTAGAGGCAGCGTGGATGGCTGGGATTTTAAGCAGTACGTTCTCGGGATGCTTTTTTATCGTTATATCTCAGAGAACCTGACTGACTACATAAACCGTGGTGAGCATGAAGCTGGAAACAAAGAATTTGATTATGCTAAGCTTACTGACAGCGATGCAGAAGAAGCACGTATGGATCTTGTGCATACCAAAGGCTTTTTCATTCTTCCCAGTGAGCTTTTTGAAAATGTGCGAAAAAAAGCAGCGGAAGACGAGAACCTCAACGAGACGCTTGAGAGATCATTCCGAAACATTGAAAATTCAGCCCAGGGAGCTCCCAGCGAGGATGACTTCAAGGGCTTGTTTGACGATATTGATGTCAACAGCAACAAGCTGGGCGGCACCGTTGCCAAGCGAAACGAAAAACTGGTTAAGCTGATGAATGGCGTGGGCGAAATGAAGCTGGGCGACTATCAGGACAATACTATAGACGCCTTTGGCGATGCTTATGAATTCCTGATGGGAATGTACGCTTCAAATGCCGGCAAAAGCGGTGGCGAGTATTACACGCCTCAGGAAGTCAGTGAGCTCTTGACACGTATCGCTCTTGTGGGCAAAACGGAAGTCAACAAGGTCTATGATCCTGCTTGTGGGTCCGGTTCACTATTGCTTAATTTTGCGAAGATCCTCGGTAAAGATAATGTGCGACAAGGCTTTTATGGTCAAGAGATCAACATCACTACCTACAACCTATGCCGTATCAATATGTTCCTCCATGATATCGATTATGACAAGTTTGATATAGGTCATGGAGATACATTGACAGACCCGATGCACTGGGATGATGAGCCATTTGAAGCCATCGTATCAAATCCCCCATACTCCATTAAATGGGATGGAGATGCAAATCCTTTGATGATTAACGATCCAAGGTTCTCACCTGCAGGGGTGCTGGCACCAAAGTCAAAAGCTGACCTTGCCTTTGTCATGCACTCGCTTTCATGGCTTGCCACTAATGGAACTGCGGCAATTGTTTGCTTTCCAGGTGTCATGTACAGAAGTGGTACAGAGCAAAAAATCAGGAAGTATCTCATTGACAACAACTATATCGATTGTGTGATTCAGCTTCCGGACAATCTTTTCTTTGGCACCCCTATTGCTACCTGCATCATGGTACTAAAGAAGTCCAAAACCGAGAATAGCACTTTGTTCATCGATGCTTCCAAGGAATGCGTCAAGGTTACCAATAGCAATAAACTGAAACAGAAGAACATTGAAGCGATTATCAATGCCTATACAAAATGGGCTGATCATGATCACTTTGCTGCTAAGATAGCAAACAGCGATATTGCTGCTCAAGACTACAACCTTTCCGTTTCAACCTATGTGGAGCAGAAGGACACTAGGGAAGTTGTTGATATTGCTGTCCTGAACGCTGAGATCGAAGTAATCGTGGCTCGAGAGCAAGTACTGAGGGAAGAGATTGCCAAGATTATCGCTGAAATCGAGGTGGACTAATGAGTAAATTAGAAGATTTAATTAATGAGTTATGCCCAAATGGTGTTCAATACTCATCAATTGGTTCGTTAATAACGCGTGTAAGAGAACGCGGTAAAGACAATAAGGATACTCGGCAAGTATATGTTGTTAGTAATACTTTGGGCATGGTTAAGGCAGAAGATTTTAGAGAAAACACAATTCATAGTGAAGATACGTCCAACTATACTGTTATAAAACCAAATATGTATGCCTATAATCCTTCGAGGTTAAACATAGGCTCAATTGCTATGCTGAAAGATAATACTCCGGGATTAGTAAGTCCTATGTATGTTGTCTTTTCAATTGATGAGCAGAAAATTATGAAGGAATATTTTGAGTATAATATTCAATCTTCTTTCGTAAGAAATAAGATTGAATCATTGAAGGAAGAAGGTGCAAGATTCCGTTTTGACTTTAATCGTTGGGACTGGATACAAATAGCAGTTCCTCCGCTGCCTGTGCAGCAGGAAATTATCAGGATGTTGGACAATTTTACGGAGCTTACAGCGGAACTTACAGCGGAACTTACAGCGAGGAAAAAGCAATTTGAGTATTATAGGGATGAACTTTTCGGAAGAGATTATAATGAAATGTTAAAGAGAGCTGAAGAAAAGAATATACAGATAGTAGCAATGGAAGAACTTGGAAGCTTTACGAGAGGGAAACGGTTTGTGCGTGATGACATAAGGGAGAAAGGAGTCCCTTGTATCCATTATGGAGATTTATATACACACTTTGGCATAAGCGCAGAAGAAACTAAATGTTTTCTCGATGAAGACTTGTCAAAAAAAATGCGATTTGCCCAAAATGGTGATGTGGTTATAGTACAAGCAGGTGAGAATGATATGGATATTGGGATTGGTGTTGCATGGATGGGAAATGAAGACGTCGCAGTACATGATGCGTGTTATATTTTTAAACACAATATAAATCCTAAGTATATATCACATTATTTACGAACTAGCATATATCATCTTCAAATAAAAAAGTATGTATCAATTGGAAAAATATGCGCCATAAATGCTCAGGGTATTGGAAAGGCTTTAATACCTATTCCATCTCTTGAAGAGCAACAACGCATTGTTACTATACTCGACAACTTTGATGCTTTATGTAACGACCTCACCAGCGGTCTGCCTGCTGAAATCGAAGCAAGGCGTAAACAGTATGAGTATTACCGAGATAAATTATTAACCTTTAAGGAGGTGAGCGCATGAGTCTATACAACATTGTGGTTTCATCAAATGAAAGCACAGTAGTTGCTGAATATGTAGCAGAATATGATTGCTCGAGCTCCTATCAGTCAGAGGCCCAGTTGGAGAAAGACTTTATTAAGCGTTTACATGAACAAGGGTACAAATATCTAAACATCACAAACGAAGCTGGACTTATCGCTAATCTACGCTCTCAAATTGAAAGGCTCAACGAGTATAAGTTTTACGATAGTGAATGGGAACGATTTTGTAATGAATATCTTATAAATAAGAATGAGGGCATTGTTGAAAAAACTCGGAAAATTCAAGTAGATGAACGACATAGTTTTAGGCTTGATAATGGTTTAACCAAAAACATCACCATAATAGATAAAAAGAACATACACAACAACCAACTGCAAGTTATCAACCAATATGAGGAATCCGCAGGCGCTCACAACACTCGTTACGATGTAACTATCCTTGTGAATGGCCTGCCGCTGGTTCATGTTGAGCTTAAACGCCGAGGTGTTGCCATCCGGGAGGCTTTTAATCAAATTAAACGCTATCAGCGAGACAGCTTCTGGGCAGCCAGTGGCCTTTTTGAGTATGCCCAGATTTTTATCATCTCCAATGGAACTCATACCAAGTATTATTCAAACACCACACGCTTCAGCCATGTGAAAGAAAACGAAGAGGGTGAGCGCAAAAAAAGTAAAAAGACCAGCAATAGCTTTGAGTTCACCTCCTATTGGGCGGATGGAACCAACAAAGCCATTGCGGATCTCGTAGATTTTACAAGGACCTTTATGGCAAAACACACACTTCTGAATGTGCTAACGAAATACTGCGTCTTCACTTCTGAGGATTTGCTTTTGGTTATGCGCCCCTACCAGATCGCCGCGACTGAGCGCATCCTCTCCCGGATTGAAATATCTAGCAACTACAAGAAAACCGGTACACTAGATGCGGGCGGCTATATCTGGCACACCACTGGAAGCGGAAAGACACTAACCTCGTTCAAGACAGCACAAATCGCTTCGGCTTTACCCTACATAGATAAGGTACTTTTCGTTGTTGACCGTAAGGATTTGGACTATCAGACAATGAAGGAATACGACCGCTTCCAGAAGGGTGCTGCCAATAGCAACACCTCAACCAGAATACTACAAAAACAACTGGAAGATAACACCTCTCATATAATCATAACGACCATTCAGAAATTGGATGTTTTCGTTTCAAAAAATAAAGCTCATGAAGTGTTCAAGAGGCATGTGGTCATCATTTTTGACGAATGCCACCGCTCCCAGTTCGGGAATATGCACAGTAAAATCGTGAAGTCCTTTAAACATTATCATTTGTTTGGTTTTACTGGAACACCCATCTTTGCGGCTAATGCAGGTAACAGTGGAAATCCGCTGATGAGAACCACACCGCAAGCCTTTGGAGATAAACTTCACACCTATACGATTGTTGATGCCATCAATGATGGGAACGTTCTGCCCTTCCGCATAGATTACATTAACACAGTGAAGATGAAAAATGATATAAAGGATAAAACCGTTTCCGCTATCGATACAGAAAAAGCTATGGCTGATCCGGACCGTATACGCGGAGTCGTCAACTACATCATCGAACATTTTGACCAAAAGACCAAACGTAGCAGCTTCTATTCGCTTCACGGACAGCGGGTAGCAGGCTTCAATTCTATTTTAGCCACTAGCTCGATCCCCGTTGCAAGGATGTACTACACTGAACTTAAAAAGCAGTTGGCCGAACGTGGATGCAAGCTCAATGTGGCGACTATTTTCAGTTACAGCGCTAATGAAGCCGATCCAGAGGATGTGTTCCCGGACGAAGGTTTTGATACGGATAGCCTTGACCAGTCTTCCAGAGATTTTCTGGAGTCCGCTATTGCAGATTATAATGCCGATTTCAATGTCAACTTTGACACATCCTCAGACAAGTTCCAGAACTACTACAAGGACCTGTCCATGCGCATGAAAAGTCGCGAGGTGGACCTGCTGGTTGTCGTCAATATGTTCCTGACCGGCTTTGACGCTACCACCCTTAATACTATATGGGTAGACAAGAATCTAAAGCAGCATGGTTTGATTCAAGCGTTCTCACGAACCAACCGTATTCTAAACTCGGTCAAGACTTACGGCAATATCGTCTGCTTCCGCGATCTGCAGCAGGAAACGGATGAAGCCATTGCCCTATTCGGAGATAAGGATGCCGGCAGTATTGTCCTCTTGAAAAACTATGAGGCTTACTACAATGGTTTTGATGAAAATGGACAGCATCAGCCGGGCTATAGCGAGTTGATTGAGGAAATGGCTGAGCGTTTTCCATTGGGACAACCCATTATAGGAGAGCAAAACCAGAAGGATTTTATTCGTCTATTTGGCGCAGTTCTACGTCTCAAGAATATCCTGACTGCATTCGACAACTTCGCTGGCAATGAGATTCTAACGAACAGGGATTATCAAGACTATCAGAGTGTTTACATTGACCTCTATCAGGAATTCACTAAAGATAAGACTTCAGACAAAGAAAAGATTAATGAGGATATCGTCTTTGAAATCGAGCTAATCAGGCAGATTGAAATCAACATCGACTACATCCTCATGCTCGTAGCCAAATATCATGCGTCCAATTGTGAAGATAAGAGCGTTCTGGTTTCGATCGACAAAGCGGTCAATTCCAGCATACAGCTTCGCAGCAAGAAGGAGCTTATCGAGCACTTTATCGACACAGTCAACGCCTCCACCAAAGTGGATGAGGACTGGCGTAAATTTGTTCATGAGCAGAAAGAAACAGACCTTGCAACACTCATTAGCGAGGAAAAACTCAAGCAGGAAGAAACGAAGCGGTTCATCGAAAATTCCTTCCGCGATGGAACACTAAAAACAACCGGCACAGACATCGACAAGATCATGCCTCCGGTTTCACGCTTTGGCGAAGGAAACAGAGCTGCTAAGAAGGAGAGCATTATTGAGAAGCTGATGAAGTTCTTCGAGAAATATTTCGGGCTAGTGTAAAGGGGATCACATATGAAATTAAACGGAATGCTTTCAAAAATCATGGACAATTATCTGTGCTTGCGTGGTATCGCGAGTATTAAGTCGTTGGCTCAAATATCCGAAATAAATCCTGATATACAGCGGGACTTGCTTGAAGAACACAAAGATGAAATGAAAGAATTTTTAGAAAGGGGCGAGTACGCCTTCTTTCCAGAAGTTGTTCTGTCAATGAAAGTGGGTCTGTCTGGCGAGAACGGAGATTTTATTAATCTTGCCGCTGCTGTTGATTCGGCAGACAAAGGCTTCAATTCGAAAGTTGGCAATGTTAAAATCAACTTCAAGCCTGATGAAAATAAGTTGATTGACGATCGAAGACAATTAAAAGTTGCTCAAATATCATTTGATGAAAACGATATACGATTAAGCAGGATCGATGGGAATCATCGCCTAAGTGCTGCAAATTATCTGACAAGTGATATTTTGATTCCTTTTTGTCTTATTATATTTCCTAACGAGGACGAAGCCAGAAATAATTCACGGGCAATATTTCATAATATAAATTCAAAACAAATCCCAATTAAAATGGAGCAAAACATAAAGATAATTATAGAAAGCAGCAGCATATTTACTGACGGAATACTTGAAAAACCTCAACCATTTGGGTTGCACTATAAGTTCACACGTGAATTGTTATGCGGAGATGAAAAAATAGATTTTAGTTGTTTTCCTAATATTAGAAAATTAGTATCTTCCAATAAGTATTCATTCTTCACTGATTTATTCAGATACTTAATTAAAGAAGATCTGATTAGCAAAGAAACTGCAGTTGATGATGTTAAGAATGAGCTTGTAAGTGTTGAAAATGCACTAAATGAATCTAGTATAGTTATATCTTCCAATAATAGTTCTATTGTTGGGGCTTTAGCGTATTATAAGCTTTCTAACCTTGATAAGTACAATCGCTTTATCAAGTGGGTGGCAAAAAACCATATTTCAGATGCAAAAAACGTTGGTATAGATGACATCATAAGTATTTTTGATAAGGTCTATGAGAACATCCCCAAAAAGGTGTTCTTGGCACGATGGTATCCTGCTTCGACTGATGAAAATTATCAAAAAGCACAGCACCGTCTTAATGCATTAAAAAGTGTTGTTGAGAGTTTAAATCTTGAATTGATTGATCTTGGAACACAGGAAGGAGCTACTTTTGATATTAGATCTGTAATGTATAACGAAATCAAGGAATGTGATATTTTTATCGCAGATTTAACAGGATGCCGACATAATGTAATGGTTGAGGTTGGTTATGCTCTCCGTTCTGATAAAGAGCGGATGCTGTTCTATTTTGCCCAAACGGAACAATACTCCAGCCCGCCTTTTGACTTAAATGGTTTCCGATATGAACTAATAAATGATTCAGCAGAAATTCATACAAAAGTTAAGCCATTGATTGTAAGCATTTTAAATGAGATGAACTAAAATGACTATGACGAAGAATAGAGAAAAGACCAGCCACATCAAGCATTTATGCCTGATGGTGACTGGTCTCTTTTTGCCCCCGTTTGAAGCTGTTCACTTGATTTTTGTTCAATCCCTAAGTGAACGCTTCTTTGTCCGCCCTTTTTTTGCAAAACATGGCCGTCAAGGAGGCTCCTTGAGGACGATGGAATATGTGGTGGAAATGTTGCGCATACGTAAAGAATTTCCCGGAATAGTGGCTTGCGACGAGCTGACACTGCAGCTGCGCAAGGGAGAGATTCATGCTTTGCTGGGAGAAAACGGGGGGGGGTAAAGATGTACGGTTAAATCAGTACGCGGGTGGATTTTGGACGGGCTGGCGCTGTTCGGACGGTGTGCCGGCCGCTGGGCAGGTTGCCGCCGCTATCTCCGTCCTGTTCTTGCTGTGGGTTGGTTTTGCTTTTTCCGAGTCGCAGGTAGATAGTCTATTCAGAGGAAGGATCGTCGGTAAGCAGTAAAGCTCCTGTCTTTTACATAAATGCCACAGAAAAATGAATTATTCCCGAAAGTTTCTGTAGCCGGCAACCGGCAGTACGCGGGCGATGTGGAGCGGCTCCGGCATAACGTTGCCGTATGGGCGCCCTGTGGGGTCTAGGATGTTGAAATATTCCACGTTGAAGGCGATGCCGTTTGTAGAATTCTGGCTTGACCAGTAGTGGATACCGACGATGCGGCCATTCTCGCGCACCCAGTCGATCAAGACAGCGGTGTGTCCGGTGCCGTTCGTCCGAGAAAAGTCGATAAAATCGCCGGCTCGTGCTTCCTCTAAGTTTGTAATTCTGCTTCCCAGGCCGTATTTCTCGACAGCCACTGCCAGATTGCTGGTTTGCTTTGGGCCTGTGGCTACATACCAGAGCAGCATAAAATCAAAGAGTTCGTCCCAGTTCATGCCGTTAAAATCATCAGGTGAAAGTCCCAGTTGCCTGTTCCTCTCCTGCATAGCGCGGAAAAAGACCTCAAAGGTAATACCGACACAATGGCTAGCCTGGTTGCCACTTGGGTGAGCTCTGGCCAGCAGCCTGCCTTGGAAAAAAATATTTGTGGTTACACCGTTATAGTTAGCGTAGTCATTGTTAAGCAGGTAAGGGTAGCTACCTGGCTGGTAAGTCTGAATTAGCTCTAATACGTAACTGTTCAGTTCTTTGTCGTGGCGTTCCTGAGCGGGACCCGGCGGTTTCTGTTCTTCCGGCGACTGCTCCTGCAGCGGAGAATCGGAGAGGGGCGGCTGCTCGTTTTGCACTGGCTGTTGTTCATTTTGAATAGGTGCTTGTTCTTTTAGTGCGGGTGGGATGGTAACGGGAGGCTTTGGTTTTGTGACGGGAAGCGCTTGACGGGCTGCCGTCTTTTTTTTGTCTGTAGGTGCCTGGCGCAGCAGCATGGCTGTCTCTTCCACGGCCGGCTTTGCTGCTGCTGTTGTCGGAGCAGGTAGTGTTAGCTGTTCTATGCGGGCGTCTTCTTCTGGTATTTCTTTTAATAAACTAATCTCTGCTGAAGGAGATTCGGGCGGCGCAAAATCGGCAAAAGCAACTTCGTTGTAATTGTATGTACCGGGATGAAGGCGGGAGGCTGTGCATAATAAGGCTAAAAACAAGCAGAAAATAATTATGCGTGGAGGTTTCAAGAGAGTGATCATTCCTTTATCTGCCATTTACTCTACTGCCTAGTTAAAGTAGGACAGCTTGGTGAGCTGATTACATAATAACAAATATTATGGCAACTTAACATCGGTAATCTTTGCCAGAGATGGTCCCCTCGCCCTAACCCTCTTTAAGTGGCCGCATTAGTCTTCCTCTTTGCGCCCCTTTTTTCGTTGCTTAACGCACTCGCTCAACAGATATTCAATCTGACCGTTGATCGAGCGAAAGTCATCCGCCGCCCAGGCCGCCAGTTCATTCCACAGCGCAGGGGAGAGGCGTAGCAGGAGTTGTTTTTTCTTTTTTTCTGCTTCCATGTGTAAAATTCCTTTACGTTTTGTCAGTATAACGAACCGCTGTTGACTACCGGCTGGACATCCCTGTTGCCGCAAAGAACCACGAGCAGGTTGCTTACCATCGCCGCCTTGCGCTCCTCATCGAGCCGGACAATATCTTTATCGTTCAGCTTAGCCAGCGCCATTTCCACCATGCTGACGGCGCCTTCCACAATCATCTGCCTCGCGTCTATGATGGCTGAAGCCTGCTGTCTTTGTAGCATAACGGCGGCAATTTCCGGCGCGTAGGATAAATGGGTAATCCTGGCCTCTAAAATTCTTAGCCCAGCCATCTCCACTTTTTCCTGAATTTCTTCCTGCAATTTTTCCGCGATTTCCTGGCTGCTGCCGCGTAGGGAGACTTCATTGTCGTCGCCGGGAGTGTCGTAAGGATAATTGCGTACGGTATTGCGTAGCGCCGAGTCGCACTGTATGGAAAGAAACTCCGTATAGTTATCGACGCTGAACACAGCTTTGGCCGTATTTACCACTTGCCAGATTACCACAATGCCGATGATGATCGGGTTGCCCAGCCTGTCATTAATCTTTTGCTTTTCGTTATTTAAGGTTGTGGCTTTTAGCGAGATTTTCTTGCTAGGCTTTACGGCGACTGCCGCCATCCGCATCGTCTGGTCCACGCCAACCGGCACCGGCTTTGCGGCGAGAGCAAGGGGGTCAGTAGCAGGATTCACGGCGTAACATAAGGGATTGACGAAGGAAAAGCTTTCACCGCGCAGTGTGCCGTAATATTTCCCAAAAAGAGTCAGCACGAGTGCCTCATTTGGACCTACCACCTTTAGTCCGAGAAAGCCAAGCGGCCCGATAATCAATAAATAAACGCTTCCCACGATAATGGCCGGGGTTGCAAGGGGGGACGGAAATAGCACCGCACCCGCAAGCTCCCTGATCCCCAAAATCACAGCAGCCAGCGCGCCCAGCATAAAAATGATGTTAAATACCAGAACAGGTATACCGCTTACGGCCTTTGGGATAATCTCCTGTTGGGGGACAGGTGTTCCGGTCGCTTTTGATGCTTTCATCGCAAACAGCTCCATTCTTGACAATATTGATATCACTATGATATCAATTACATATTATTTAAAGGTGCTACCAATGTCAAGGATTATTTTCTGTGGCACCTTTTTGCCTTCTCTAAACCCTTCCAGATATTGTTGACTTTAACAGAATGCGGAAGCGAGAGTATCACAGTCCGTTCACAATCATGGAGCGTTTTTCAGTTTGGAGGTCGTATGGTAAAATTTCTGCAAGTGGGCACCTTTAACTTAGTCCCGTGAGACTAAAAAGGAGGCTTTGATTGTTGGGGATAATTTTTTTGACGGGCTAGCGAAGCGGAATTAACTGCTTGGTTAGTTTTTTTATTTTAGCAGGAAACTAATATTAGACTTTTTTAAGTGTGAAGCTTGTTAGAGAGGAGGACAAAATGAAAAAGGCGCTGCTGGTTTTGGCTGACGGGACGGTTTTTGAGGGAACAAATTTTGGCGCGGCAGGGGAAGCGATCGGAGAAGTTGTTTTTAACACCTCGATGTCCGGTTATCAAGAGATTCTAACGGATCCGTCTTACAAAGGACAGATTGTGTCGATGACTTATCCGCAAATCGGAAATTACGGTGTTAATGGCGAGGATGCGGAGTCTGCCGGCTTGGTCAAAGCGGAAGGATTTGTGGTGAAGGAATATCTGGATTTTCCGAGTAACTGGCGGGCTGGGACGGGGGGTGTGGGGAGCAGGTCACTGGGCGATTATCTTAAGCGTCACGGCACTGTCGGCATTGAACGGCGGCGGTCGCGGGTGATTTTGCCAGTGCTACCGATTTAGCCGATTATCTGGTGCGCAAAGGGCTGCCGTTTCGGGAGGCGCATGCCGTGGTAGGGCGCCTAGTTGGTAAATGCGTGATGGAGAGTC
>JAGXTN010000060.1 GCA_018333455.1 Dethiobacter sp.
AGGTCCGTCTACTCATCGGACTCGAAGTACCAAGTAAATACGACCTCGTCGCCAGCCGCAAAAAGAACATTCGACAGGAGGCTGTTTTCATCCTTCCGCTGGTGCCGCAGGCGGCATGGGTGTCTAATCATTAAAGAAGCACATTTCTGGTGAAAGATAGAGAGGTGTTACGATTGAAAGCGATGATTTTAGCCGCAGGACTTGGGACTAGGTTGCGCCCATTGACGAACGTGGTGTCTAAGCCGATGGTGTGCATGGCAGGACGGCCCTGCATGGAACATGCAGTGCGGTTGTTAAAAAAGTATGGTGTGACCGAAATTATGGTAAATCTGCATTATATGCCGGAAATGATCCGTGAACATTTTGGCGATGGAAGCGCTTTGGGGTTACAGATCAGTTATTCTCATGAGAAGGAACTGATGGGTACGGCAGGCGGCTTTAAGCAGATAGAAAAGTTTTTTGGGGACGAACCTGCTTTAATAGTGAGCGGCGATGCACTGACGGACATTAATTTTGGAGAGTTTTTACGTTTTCATCAGGAAAATCGGGGGATTGCCACGCTAGCGCTAAAGAGAGTGGCTGATTCCACGCAATACGGTGTTGTGGTCTGTGAAAAAGAGCAGATTATACAATTCCAGGAAAAGCCGAAAAAGAAAGAGGCAATCAGTAATCTGGCAAATACCGGGATTTATCTGTTTGAACCGGAGATTTTTCAGCATATCCCAAAAGGAATGTTTTATGATTTCGGAAAACAGGTATTTCCGGAACTATTGGCTAATGGGAAAAAAATGTGCGGATACGTGATGCAGGAGTACTGGTGTGATGTGGGTGATCTGAATGTCTACCGGGAGGCACATTATGATATGCTGACCGGCGTTGTAAAAGTGGAATTGCCTGGTAAGCGCTTTGAAGGTAGCATCTGGCTAGGCGAGCGAGTGTCTGTGCACCCGAGCGCGGCATTGGTAGGGCCAATGCTAATTGGCAACAATTGTACCGTGAAGGAGGGTGCAAGGATTTACGGGCCGGCCATTTTGGGCGATAACACCATTGTCGGTAAGAATGTGGTGATTAAAAGGGGTATCCTCTGGAACAGTGTTGTCGTTGAGGATGAGGCGGAATTAGCCGATTCGGTTGTCGCCGATGGTTGCCTTATTTCGGGAGGAATACTTTTAAAGAATAAAGTGTACGTTAAAACCAAATAATTCCCCCAAAAAAAGAAGACCGGCTGGTCCGGCCTTAGAGAATGTCGTGATATCCCACTTCATCTAAAATGATTTCGTTTTTATTCGTAAATCGCCACAAGATGCGAATTTTGATATTTACCCGGCTTTCAAAGGTTGCGGGCCGAGAATAATACTTTTTTGTTTTGAGCCCACCTGCAAATGGGTTTAGTACCATTTTACCAATGGCAGCTTTTATCATGCCTTGCTCCTGTAAAGTCATTTTTTTGTAATTGCGTTTGAACTTTGGGGAAAACGCAATCTTCAACTGCGGCATGTACACTTCTCCTTCAGTCAGCATCCAAATCAGCGAAGAGGTCTGCCAATTGTTCTTCGGTGTAGAGCTTAAGCTTTCCTTCGGCATATAGCTGATCGGTTTCCTTCATCGCCGACATCACTTCTGGCTGCCAGCCCCAGACTTCATCTTTAGGGATGGCCATCACCTTCACGGGTCTTAGCTTGATTTCGCCTTCTCCAACTGAAAATTCAAGAACGTCCCCAACTGATAAATTAAACTGCTCCATAATCTCTTTTGGGACTGTTAGCTGACCCTTTTGCTTGATTTTTGAAGTTACAGACATATTTAATCGTCCTTTCTAGCTTACCTGCAAACCGTTTCTACTGTTTGACTGTCTTACCGGTTTTACGGTTTTACGGTTTTACTCTCTACCCTTATTATATGTCAAAGCATTAAAAAGTACCAACACTAATTCATAAAATTACCGCCATCAATTCCTTACTTTTTTTCAGGCAAAGCTAGCTTGATATGCAGCTCTTTTAGTTGCGAGCCTGCCACAGTCGCGGGTGCCGCTGTCATTAGACAGCCGGCGCCGGCTGTTTTTGGGAAAGCAATTACATCGCGTATAGAATTTTTGTCGGCCATCAACATTACCATGCGGTCTAGGCCAAAAGCAATTCCACCGTGGGGCGGCGTACCATATTCAAAGGCGTCCAGCAAGAAACCGAATTGCTCTCGTGCACTTTCGGGCGAAAAACCAAGCAGCTTGAAAATCCGCTCCTGCAGCTCCCGTTTATAGATCCGCAAAGAGCCGCCACCGATTTCCACTCCGTTTAAGACTAAATCATACGCTTTAGCCAGTACATTTTGCGGGTCGCTCTCCAATTTTTCTAAGTCTTCGTCACGCGGCGCCGTAAAAGGGTGGTGGTTAGCCACATACCGCTGCTGCTCTTCAGCAAAAGATAAGAGCGGAAAATCTACCACCCAGAGAAAATTCCGCCGCTTTTCATCCAGCAAGCCAAGCCGTTCAGCTAAATGCAGGCGCAGCGCCCCGAGTGACTGATAGGCTACCTCCCGCTTATCTGCCACAAACAGCAGCAAATCGCCGGGCTCCCCGGCCATCAATGCCACAATCCGCTCTAAGGTGTCTGTAGTGAAAAACTTGGCAATCGGTGAACGGACGCTGCCGTCCACTTCCACAAACATATATGCCAAGCCTTTGGCAGCAAACTGTGCAACAAACGCCGTCAACTCGTCAAGCTCACGGCGGCTGAAATGCCCGCATCCTTTAGCGTTAATCGCTTTCACTACCCCGCCGCCGGCAAGCGTCTGTCTAAAGACCTTAAAATCTGCGCCAGCCACAATCTCAGACAAGTCGCAAAGCTCCAGTCCGAAGCGTGTATCAGGTTTATCGCTGCCGAAACGCTCCATGGCGTCCTGATAAGTCAGCCGCGGGAAAGGTACTGGAATCTCCTCACCCAACGCCCCGGCATAAACGTGGGCCATCATCTCTTCCATCAGGCCCAGCACCATCTCCTGATCACAAAAAGAAAGCTCTAGATCAATCTGCGTAAACTCCGGCTGCCTGTCGGCCCGCAGATCTTCATCCCTAAAACAGCGGGCAATTTGAAAATATCGCTCCGTACCCGCCACCATCAAAAGCTGCTTAAAGAGCTGCGGCGATTGCGGTAAGGCAAAAAAACTGCCCGGGTTCACCCGGCTTGGCACAAGATAATCTCGCGCTCCTTCCGGCGTACTTTTTGTCAGCATTGGCGTTTCCACTTCCAAAAAACCTTCCTTGTCCAGATAATCTCGGACAAGCTTGCAAACACGATGACGCAAAAATAAGTTCTTCTGCATCTCCGGGCGCCGCAAATCCAAGTAGCGATAGCGCAGACGAATATTTTCGTCCACATCAACGCCATCTTCAATATAGAAGGGCGGCGTTTTAGCTCTGTTTAAAATTGCCAGCTCTTCCGCCTGCACCTCAATCTCTCCGGTGGACAATTTCTGGTTCATCGTCTCGGGAGAACGAGCCACCACTCTCCCTCTTACCATCAAAACAAATTCATTGCGAATCTCCTCTGCCTGCTCAAACATGACGGCATCCTGTTCAAAGTTAAAAACTACCTGAATCAAGCCGCTCCGGTCACGTAAATCCAGAAAAATCAGCTTACCATGGTCGCGGCGACGCTGCACCCAGCCATTCAGCGTTACTATCTCGCCAAGCTGTGCTTTAATTACCTCACCGCAGTAAACATCGCGCAAATTCATTTCTTTGCCCCCTTAACCAGCTTAGCCACCATGCTTGTCAGTTCAGCCAAAGCCACGTCTGTCTGGCTTCCCGTTTGCATGTCACGCAACATGACTTGTCCACGCTTTATTTCTTCATCACCAAGAATCACGAGATACTTGGCTTGCTTTTTATCAGCAAACTTAAACTGTGCTTTTAGGCTGCGCCCCAAAAAATCCTTGTCTGCCGCCACACCCTCCGCCCGCAGGTCCATCACGACCCGCAACGCCTCTGCCGCCGACACATTCCCGGCGGTAGCCACAAATACATCTATCGATTTGCTCACCGGCGGCGAGCAGCCCGCCGCCGCCCGAGCCAAAAGAACTCGCTCAACGCCAATGCCAAACCCAATCCCCGGCACATCCGGTCCGCCAATAGCGGCCAGCAAATGGTCATAGCGCCCGCCACCGCACAGGGAGCTTTGCGCACCAAGCACCGGCGAAACAATCTCAAACGCCGTTTTAGTATAATAATCAAGTCCGCGCACTAAACGCGGATTTACCACATACGACTCGCCCAAAGCATCCATAGCCTCTCGCACCGCGGCAAAATGTTCCGCGCAGTCTCCGCAGAGATTATCAATCATCAGTGACACGCCCACAGTCAATTCCTGACACACTTCATGCTTACAGTCCAAAATTCTTAACGGATTTTTATGAAAGCGGCCGGTGCAGTCCGGGCAGAAGCTATTTACTTTCTCCTTTAATTCTTCCTGTAGGCACGCACGATACGCAGCCCGGCAGAGGGGGCAACCAACGCTGTTAAGCTGGAGCGAAAATTCTCCCAATCCCAGCGCGCGGAAAAGATGAAGCGATAACATCATTACTTCCGCATCGAGAGACGGTTCCATTGCGCCAAAGACTTCCACGCCAAACTGGTGAAACTGCCGGTAGCGGCCGGCCTGCGGCCTGTCATAACGAAACATGGGCTCTATGTAATAAACCTTCAGCGGCTGCGCCTCACCGTAGAGCTTATGTTCCAGGTAAGCCCGTGCCACCGGGGCAGTCCCTTCCGGCCGCAATGTCAACGAGCGATCACCACGATCTGTAAAAGTATACATTTCCTTAGCAACAATATCGGTCACTTCGCCCACACCGCGCAAAAACAGTTCTGTATGTTCAAACACCGGTGTACGGATCTCGGCATATCCGAACAAACGGCAAAGAGCCCTGACTTTTTCCTCAAAAAATTGCCACTGTTCTACTTCATCAGGCAGAATATCCCGGGTTCCCCGTGGCGCTTTAGTTAACACAATCATACCTCCCTTACAAAAAAACCCCGCCTCTATTCGGCCGGGAGTCTAAGTTTGCCAATTTAATTCTAGCCAATCCGCACAGGCTTGTCAACCTGCGACCCAAAACAGACAGGTCACTCTGCCCTGAAAATAGCCCCAACAACTCCCCTCGGGCTAGTCCTTACCCACACATGACACCGAAAGGGTAGTGAACTCTCAACAAAAAAACATCAAGTAAAAACCGCAGCACCTTTTTGCCTTCTCTAAACCCTTCCAGAGATTGTTGACTTTCACAGAATGCGGACGCGAGCGTTAAGTGTCAGCAGCGTTTAGCGAACGGGAATTCGCAGCGTTAAGACATGCCAACGGTTCACATGCTGTAAGCCCAGAGGTTTTGGCATGTTAGCGAGAATTACTGTTCGTAGCTGCGAAAACGTGCGAGCGTTGCATTTGAGGAAGGCTACAT
>JAGXTN010000078.1 GCA_018333455.1 Dethiobacter sp.
AATACGATAATGCAAAAATACCCGTGCCAATATGATAATGCCAAAATCCCCGTATGACGTATCCCCGTGCGGGCGGGTTATATACCCGCCCGACAATATGATAATGCAAAAAATCCCCGTGCCAATACGATAATGCCAAAATCCCCGTATGACGTATCCCCGTGCGGGCGGGTTATATACCCGCCCCTACAACACGATAATGCAAAAAATGCCCGTGCCAATACGATAATCCCAAAATACCACCAATACGACGATGCCGTAGACGTGATTGGGCATGACGACGCCAAAATCCCACCAATGCCACGATGCCAAAATCCACGTGTCCCCGTACCGTAGGGGCGGGTTTCAAACCCGCCCGAAACAAACGGAACGGTAATTCCCCTCTCCCGGAGGGAGAGGGTAAAATTAAATTGCGCACGTTTCTTCTTCCGGCTCATCCTCAAGCGCGAACAGCAGCGCACTTTCATCAGGAACGGGCAACCCCTCCACGCCTTTCAATTTGCGCTCAATAGCCTTTGTCCTGACTGAGGCGGCATCTATCGTGTTGCTTGCCTCCTGCAACTTTTTGCGCGTTTTTTCCAGCACGACACCGAACTTGCCAAATTCCGCCTTGACTGCGCCGAGCAGCGCCCAGACTTCGCTGGAGCGCTTCTCAATCGCCAGCGTGCGAAAGCCCATTTGCAGACTGTTCAGAAAAGCGGCAAGCGTCGTCGGCCCGGTAATCGCCACCCTAAAGTCCCGCAGCAGCGATTCAAACAGGCCTGTTCTCCTTAAAACTTCCGCATATAACCCCTCAAACGGCAAAAACATGATCGCAAAATCTGTCGTCAGCGGCGGGGCAAGATATTTATCGCGAATATCTTTGGCACACTTTTTAATACTGTTTTCCAATTGCTTTGCGGCAGCCTCCAAAAGGACAGGCTCTCCCTGCTCGTAAGCTTCCTGCAGCCGCTGGTAATCCTCTATCGGAAATTTGGCGTCAATCGGCAGCCAGACGGGGGAACCATCTTTCCCCGGCATCTTCACCGCAAACTCCACACGCTCTCCTGAACTTGGCTTGGCGGCAAAGTTTTTCTCATACTGCTCGGGAGTAAGTATTTCCGCCAAGATATTTTCAAGCTGGATTTCGCCAAGCATCCCGCGCGTCTTAACATTGACGAGCGCCTTTTTCAAGTCGCCGACGCCTGCCGCCAGGCTCTGCATCTCGCCGAGCCCTTTGTGGACCTGCTCCAGCCTGTCGCTGACCTGCTTAAACGATTCGCCCAGCCTTTTTTCCAAAGTGTCGTGCAGCTTCTCCTCGACCGTCGCCCGAATTTTTTCCAACTTTGCGGTATTGTCTTCCTGGAGTGTCTTCAATTTTTCTTCGATGGTGGCGCGCATTTGATTTAACTTATCCTCGGTTGAACGCAGCAGTTTTTCAATCTGTTCATTTAGCGCGCTAAACTTCTGCAGTTGCACCTCGTTAAATTCCCTGACATTATTGCGGAAATTCTCCTCGAAAGATTTGAGCGCCTTATTCAATTCCTCACGATTTTGAGCTGCATCCTGATTAAACTGGCCTTGCAAGTTGGCGATCTTTTCTTCAATCGTCTTGCGCATGCCGTCAAGCTTTTGCTCGTTTGTCGTCGTCAGCTTTTCCAGATATGTATTCTGCAGCTTGGTCATCTCGACCACCTGCATTAACAAGGAATCGTTAACATCCTTGAGGGATTTGCTCAGCTCTTCCCTGTTTTCTTTAGCGCTGCTGCCGATTGCCTCTCTGATTCTCGTGAGCTCATCGCGCATACTGCGCTCTGACGCTTCATTTTTACCGGCCAACTCCTGCAATTTGCGCGATACTTCCGCAAGCGCGGCGGTATCTCTCCGAAAAAACGAGCTAATTGCGGCAGTCAAAACACAGCCGAAGCCCACGCCCAACAATACCCACCAGATAGTGTCCATTCAAAAGCCTCCTTCTCGTCGGCGACAAAGATGTTCTTTTGTCGCGACCGTTTCCCGTTCTCGTCTGACAGATTCCCCGTGCGGGCGGGTTTGAAACCCGCCCACCAAAACGATAATGCCAAACCCCACCATTACCACGATGCCGTGAACGTGATTGGGCATGACAACCCTTTTGGCACCCCGATTTCAGGCAACCCGTGTCCCCTACCGTGCGGGCGGGTTTGAAACCCGCCCACCAAAACGATAATGCCAAAATCCCCCACCAATGCCAAAATGCCAAAATCCCCGTGTCACCGTACCGTGCGGGCGGGTTTGAAACCCGCCCCTACAAAAGACAACAATGCCAAAATCCCCCACCATTACAACGATGCCGTGGACGTGATTGGGCATGACGACCACCAACCAGTCCGACGATTTCCTATTCGGGCGGGTTTCAAACCCGCCCCTACCAATCGGCGATTTCGGGTTCATATTTTCCTGCATAGGGGTTGTTTGGGTTCTCGCGGTCTAACTCCCATTGTGCCGGGTTGTTGACGATATATTCACGGATACGATGCATTTCGTTATCGTTACGGATGACGCGTTCAAAATAATTGCGTTGCCAGACGATCGCCCCAGGTGTGCCGCGCAATTCGTTAATGCGCCGTGATGAAAATGTTTTCACCGCCCGGATGAGTTCAGGCAACCCGTAACAAATCCCCGTAGGGGCGAGTTTGAAATCCGCCCCTACCAAGATGATGATGCCGTGGACGTGATTGGGCATGACGACCACTGCGTCCAATACTGCGTGAGGGTAAAAGTGTGGCAATGTCTCCCATGCCGCCTGAATTGATCGCCCGGCATCGTTCAATCGCATATGTCCATCCAGCACGCCCCCGAACAGGCACTCCCGATTATGGGTGCAGATCGTGACGAAATACGCCCCAGCTTGCGAATAGTCGTATCCTTTCAGGCGAAGCGATCGACGGCTCTGTTTCATTGCGCCACCCCCTTTGTCGCAAGGCACCCCGCGAAGAACCCCCCGTGCGGGCGGGTTTGAAACCCGCCCCTACAAAAGACCACAATACCAAAATACCCACCAATACGACGATACCAAAATCCCCGTGTCACCGTACCGTGCGGGCGGGTTTGAAACCCGCCCCTACAAAAGACCACAATACCAAAATACCCACCAATGCCAAAATGCCAAAATCCCCGTGTCCCCGTACCGTAGGGGCGGGTTTCAAACCCGCCCACCAAAACGATAATGCCAAAATACCCACCAATGCCAAAATGCCAAAATCCCCGTGTCCCCGTACCGTAGGGGCGGGTTTCAAACCCGCCCACCAGACAAAAAGAACAGTCCCTTTTTGTCAAGGCGCTGCCTGCTGCGGCTCGCTCGCGAACCGTGACAACAAAATTACCCGCCCGGACACAGCAATCAGGACGAGCAATCCGCCCGCCAGCGCAAAACCGCCCGGCGCCTCACCGATTACCAAAAAGACCCAGAGAGGATTGAGCAGCGGTTCAACTACCGGTACTAATGTGGCCTCCAGCGCCGTGACATGCCTGACTGCCGCCGCATAAAACAGGTAAGAAAGCCCCAACTGAAAAACGCCGAGCGCAAGCAAACCAGCCCAACCGGTTAAATCGGGAAAAGGCGCCCGCATAAACGGCAGACCGATTAGCACGGCAAGCAGATTACCAAAAAACAGCGGCTCCATCGTCGCGCCGTTTTTCTGCAGGCGCAAAAAAATTACGAGCAGAGCAAAGCTGACGCCGCTGCAAACGGCAAGCAGATTGCCAAGCTGATTGCCGGTCACTAAGCCGTCCGCAAAAAAAAGCGCCATGCCAAGCATCACAAAAAAGATCGCTGCCCAGTCAATCAGCCTGGTTCGCTCCTTGAGCAGCCACGCCCCTAAAATCGCCACATAAATCGGCGCCGTAAACTGCAGCAAAATTGCGTTGGCAGCCGTAGTCAGCCTGGTAGCCGAAACGAAAAAGATCACGGTCGCCGCATAGGCAAGGGCTCCGCCAAGTAACGCCGGCGACCACTTTAGTACGGGGCGGCGCAAGACGGCTAAAAAGATTAGCGCCGCGATAGCGCTGCGCGTCCCGGCAATCGCTATAGGATGCCAATCGACAAGCTTAATCAAGATCCCGCCTGAGCTCCACAATACTGACGCGACAACCAGAAAAACCAGCGCCTGCGTACGGTTCAAATCTTTAGCAAAAATATTTCTCATTTTTTTTTGCTCCATTTCTACTCCGCATCTGCCGGCGCATTTAAACTAAGTTTATGATTACATATTATTATCTGCCACTGCTAATTTCTACAGGCAGCCAGCTGAATCCTTCGCCAGAGTATCTGCTAGCGCTGAATGCGTTTTAAGCTTACCAAGCCCCTTGCGGTGTGTCAATGTTTTATCTCAGGTTTCCCTGATTGACGAAAGGGTTTTGTGTGTAATATAATGTGTATATGGAGGTGTATTGCGTTGCGTACAAATATTGTGATTGATGATAAGCTGATGGAGCAGGCTCTGCGCGTTTCCGGTTTAACGACGAAAAAAGAAGTAGTTGAGCTGGCGTTGGTCGAGTTTGTACAGCGTCACACACGCAAGGACTTGCAAGAATTACAGGGAAAAATTCAATTTGCCGATAATTATGATTATAAAACTATGAGAAAGGGGTTTTGACATTTGGTATTAGTTGATACCTCTGTGCTCATTAGTTTTTTAAAAGGGCAAGCTGATAAAAAAACAGAGCTTTTTAAAGCTGTTCTTTCCCGAGGCATCCCTTTTGGAATATCGTCCTACACATACCAAGAGATTCTGCAAGGGGCGAGAAATGAGACGGAATTCAGTACACTGAAAGAATATTTCTCAACGCAGCAAATTTATTATTTAGAACCACAAGCATCCACCTTTGAAAAGGCTGCCAGCATATATTTTAAACTGAGACGCAATGGCGTAACCGCCCGCAGCACTATTGACGTACTTATTGCTCTAACCGCGATCGAGAATAAGTTGGCATTGCTTCATAGTGATCACGATTTTGACCTGATGTCAGATTATATAGCAGAACTCATGGTGCTAAACACATTATGAGCTGGGCAGGCAGTAATGGATGCCGGAATGAGCCTCCCGAGGGTGTCAACGCTAGCCTGCGACAAGACACAGGAAGCTCTTCCCGTTCTGTTAAGCAAGTTTTGTTTTCACAGTTTCACGGATCCAAGCGACGATATCCCCGGTATGGGTACCCGGTGTGAATATTGCCTGGGCGTAGCCGCCATCAATCAGTTTTTTTATATCGTCAGCAGGCACGATGCCGCCACCCATCACAATGATGTCCGCGGCATTGTTTTCTTTGAGAAGCTCCTGGATGCGAGGGAAAATGGTCATATGCGCACCGGAAAGGATGCTGAGGCCAATCAGATCCACATCTTCCTGAATCGCAGCTTCGACCACTTGCTCAGGTGTTTGGTGTAGCCCGGTATAAATAACTTCCATGCCGCCGTCGCGCAATGCCCTTGCTACCACTTTTGCGCCCCGATCGTGACCGTCAAGGCCTGGCTTTGCCACCAGGACGCGAATTTTTCTCTCTGCATTCATCGTTATTCCCTCCTTTTCCTAGAAAATCGGCTTCTCTTTATACTCACCAAAGACTTCACGCAGCACCTGGATGATTTCACCTTCAGTGGCGTAGGCACGGACTGCATCGAGAATATATGGCATCAGATTGTCGCTGGAACCTGCCGCTTTGCGCAAATCTGCCAACCGGTTTGTGCAAACGAGATTATCGCGGCTTTCCCGTACACGTTGCACCCGCTTGCACTGTTCCAATTCGATGCTAGGATCAATTTTTAGCAGGTCAATTTGCGGAGTTTCATCGCAGGTGTAATCGTTTACACCGACGATAATCCGCTCATTCGTTTCAATTTCCCGCTGATAGCGGTAAGCGGCATCGGCGATTTCCTGCTGGAAGAAGCCTTCGTCAATAGCAGCCAACACACCGCCATATTGTTCAATCCGCTCAAAGTACTTTTCAGCTTCCGCTTCCATTTGGTTGGTCATGGCTTCTACAAAGTAGGAGCCGGCCAGCGGGTCGATAGTATACGCCACACCGGTTTCTTCGGCAATAATCTGTTGCGTACGCAGCGCAATCCGAGCTGACTTTTCTGAGGGCAGGGCCAGCACTTCGTCCATGGAGTTGGTGTGCAGTGACTGGGTTCCGCCTAGGACTGCGGACAATGCTTCGTAAGCGGTACGAACAATATTGTTTTCTGCTTGCTGGGCTGTCAGTGAGCAGCCTGCAGTTTGGGTATGGAAACGTAAAAGCAGTGAGCGCTCATCTTTCGCACCGTATTTTTCTTTCATGCGGCGTGCCCAGATCCGGCGAGCGGCGCGATATTTGGCAATCTCTTCAAAGAAGTCCATGTGAGCGTTGAAGAAAAAGGACAAGCGCGGGGCGAAAAGATCCACATCAAGCCCAGCTTTAATGCCTGCTTCTACGTAGGCAAAACCGTCAGCTAAGGTAAACGCCAGTTCCTGCACAGCGGTGGAGCCTGCTTCACGGATGTGATAACCTGAAATACTCACAGAATTCCACTTAGGCACATGCTGGCCGGCAAAAGCGAAAATATCTGTAATCAGGCGCATTGAAGGCTCCGGTGGGAAGATCCATGATTTCTGTGCGATATACTCCTTGAGGATATCGTTTTGAATGGTGCCGCCCAGCTTGTGCGCAGCAATACCCTGCTTTTCTGCCGTGGCAATATAGAGGCACAATAGCACTGAAGCCGGTGCATTGATGGTCATGGATGTAGTAATCTGATCAAGGGGAATTCCCGAGAACAAGGTTTCCATATCAGCTAAGGAGTCAATGGCCACACCAACCCGGCCCACTTCCCCAAAGGAGCGGGGATGGTCAGAGTCATAACCCATAATTGTGGGCATGTCGAACGCTACGGACAAGCCGGTCTGACCTTGGCTGAGCAAATACTTATAGCGCTCATTGGATTCCACCGCGGTGGCAAACCCGGCAAATTGGCGCATGGTCCAAAGACGCCCGCGGTACATATTAGGCTGAACGCCCCGAGTGTAAGGATATGAACCGGGGTAGCTTAAATCTCGCATGAAGGACATGTCTTTAATATCCTCCGGGGTATACAGGGGCTTAATGGGAGCTGAGGAAACCGTCATAAACTTTTTTTGCCTATCCTCCGTCTTGGCTGTACATGCTTCCCAATCCCTTTTACCTTGGCTGAGCTTAGCCATCTCATCTGAGCACATTTTGCTTCCCACCTATCTCAGTCTTAAAATACTTAGCGTTGAATATTAACCATACACATAGTACGAGGGGCAATTCATCTCCCCATTGAAATGGGGAGGATTCTTGCCTTTATCTCCTAAATTTGCTACTCCTGAGTATTTGAGTCATATTACAGCCCTTTTTCTAGTGCTTTGGCGATCACAAGGCGTTGTATCTGATTTGTTCCTTCATAAATTTGCGTGATTTTTGCATCACGCATTAAACGCTCCACCGGATATTCACGGCTATAACCATAACCTCCAAGAATTTGCACTGCTTCTGTGGCCGCAGCCATGGCAGTATCGGTGGCAAACATCTTAGCCATGGAGGCTTGTTTGCCATTTGGCAGCCCATTTTCTTTGCGGAATGCAGCCTGATACACGAGCAACCTTGCGGCTGCAATTTGCGTAGCCATCTCTGCCAGTTTAAAAGCAATTGCCTGGAAGTTAAAAATCGGCTGATTAAACTGCTCTCTAGACTGCGCATACTTGAGGGCCTCGTCAAACGCTGCCTGTGCAATACCAAGGCCTTGCGCACCGATCCCAATCCGTCCGCCATCGAGGAGACTCATGGCAATCTTAAAGCCTTCGCCTTCCTTGCCCAAGCGTTGACTTGCCGGAATACGGCAGTCTTCAAAAATCAGTTCGGTGGTGACATCTGCATTTAAGCCCATCTTCTTTTCAATGGCACCTACTCTGAAGCCGGGCGTATCTTTCTCTACTAAGAATGCGGTGATCCCCTTGGCACCAAGGGCGCGATCGACAGTGGCAAACACGGTATAGACCTGGGCATGCCCGCCGTTGGAGATGAAAATTTTTGTACCATTTAGAACGTAATCATCGCCATCCTTTTTCGCCAAGGTACGCAGTGCTGAAGCATCTGAACCGGCATCCGGTTCCGTCAAGGCAAAGGCACCCACATATTCACCGGCAGCCAGCTTTGGCACATATTTTTGTTTCTGTTCTGCGGTACCGAAATTAAGAATAGGGAACGTCCCTACCGAGGTATGCACCGCCAGGATGACCCCTGTCGATGCGCAGGCCCGCGATACCTCTTCCACGCAGAGAATATAGGTGAGAAAATCGGCGCCGGCCCCGCCATACTCTGCGGGAATGGGGATGCCCATAAAACCCTGGGCGCCCAGTTTCCTGATAATTTCAGTGGGAAATACCGCTTTTACATCATTTTCTGCAGCGTAAGGTGCAATTTCTTTTTGGCAAAATTCACGGAACAGCTTTTGCATCATTTGGTGCTGACCGCTTAGTTTGAATTCCATCTTTCTCCTCCTATTCCCCGTGTCAGCGTTTAACGCGTTTAACGCCTGCGGTCGATGCACAGTTACTGTGGCAATACTATGGACGTCTGCTAATAGGTATAGAAGCCTCGACCGGACTTGCGACCCAACCAACCGGCGGAAACATACTTGCGTAGCAGCGGGCAGGGACGATATTTAGAATCTTTAAAGCCATCGTAGAGCACTTCCATGATGGCAAGGCAAGTGTCCAGACCAATCAGGTCAGCCAGAGCCAAGGGGCCCATGGGGTGGTTCATACCCAGCTTCATTACGGTATCGATCCCTTCCACTGTGCCTACGCCTTCCATCAGGCAATAGACTGCTTCGTTAATCATGGGCAACAAAATCCGATTGGAAACAAACCCGGGGAAGTCTTTGACTTCAACAGGAACTTTATCTAATTTCTTTGACAGGCTATCAATCACCTGATAGGTTTCGTCTGAGGTGGCAATGCCACGAATAACTTCCACAAGCTTCATCACAGGCACCGGATTCATAAAGTGCATGCCAATCACTTTTTCCGGGCGCTTGGTGGCAGCGGCAATTTGCGTAATCGGCAATGATGAAGTATTACTGGCAAGAATTGCCTGTGGCTGGCAAATTTCATCAAGCGCGGCAAACGTGTCTCGCTTAATTTTTACATCTTCCACAATGGCTTCAATGACCAAGTCAACATCTTTGCCGGCTGCCAGAGACAGTGTTGTGGTAAACCTTCCCAAGATAGCCTTTTTCTCATTTTCTGTCATGCGCTCTTTTTCCACACTGCGAGAAAGATTTTTCTCAATAAGTTTCATGCCGCGTGTGACAAACTCATCATTTATGTCCCGCAGTACAACCTCAAGGCCGGCTTGGGCACACACTTGGGCGATTCCACCGCCCATTTGACCGGCACCTAACACCATAACTTTTTTTATCTCCATCTGCTTCCTCCATTCTGCCTCATCTTAACTCATATCTGCAAAATGTTTTGCTTGCAATAAACCCAAAGAGGCAATTCTGCTTTAATCCTTATTGCTCTAGCTGAATAATGGTGGCCTCACCTTGTGCCGCACCGCTGCAGATTGTAGCCATGCCATAGCGACCGCCGCGTCGCTTCAGTTCTGTTAACAGAGTCATGAGCACACGTCCGCCGCTGGCACCAATGGGGTGACCAAAGGCGATGGCTCCCCCGTTTACATTGACAATCTCCGGATTCCAGCCACCCAGCTTAATTGATGTGAGTGCAACGGCGGCAAAAGCTTCGTTCACTTCGATTAAATCTAACTGCTCTGCGTGCAAACCCGCTTTAGCCAAAGCTTTCTTTCCGGCTAAGGCGGGGACGGTGGCGATATAGGGGGCGGCAGCTGATACGGCACCCTGAGAAACAATACTGGCCAAAGGCTTAAGCCCCAAAGCTTCTGCTTTTTTCCGGGACATCAGCACCAGCGCAGAAGCACCATCAGAGATTGGCGGCGCGTTGCCGGCAGTGACGCAAGCTCCCTGTTTAAATGCCGGCGGCAACTTTTGTAAGGCTTCCAAGCTGGCATTTTTGCGTGGCAACTCATCGGTAGCAAATACGATTAAATCGCCTTTCTGCTGAGGAATGCTGACGGGAAATATTTCTTCCTGCAGCTTGCCATCTGCAATCGCCTTCACCGCCAGCTGGTGACTGCGCAGCGCCCACTCATCCTGAGCTCTTCGCTCGATACCAAATTCAGCTGCCACATCTCCACCATGAACACCCATATGCACATCGTGAATGGCACACCATAGACCATCTTGCAGCATAGCATCTACCAACCGGCCATTACCCATGCGATAACCGCTCCGTGCCTTCTCTAATAAATAGGGTGCGCACGACATGTTCTCCATGCCACCTGCTACAAAGATCTCACCGTCTCCGGCACGGATTAAAGAATCAGCCAGATTCACGGCTCGTAAACTAGAGGCACAGACTTTGCTAATGGTGTCAGACGGCACTTCCACTGGCAGACCGGCTTTGAGCGTGGCCTGTCGGGAAGGGATCTGACCGGCCCCCGCATGTATCACCATGCCCATCAACACATAGTCAATGGCAGCGGGGTGGATCTTGGCCCGGGCCACAGCTTCCCTAATGGCCAGCCCGCCAAGCTCTACCGCCGGCACATCTTTAAGTGAGCCCAAAAAACCGCCAAAAGGCGTTCTTGCAAAACTAATGATGACTGTTTCGCTCATGTTCTCACCTCTTCTGCTTTCTTCTTTTTTAGCACGGTTGGCCGGAAGCACCATTGTGCGACTACTTCCACATCTCGGCCAGTTTAAGATACTTGGCCGGGAAAGCAGGTTTATAATTAAGCATGTTCGGAATAGGATACCGCACCCCGGCCTGATGGGTAGCAGCCAAACCGGCAAGTACATCCTGAATCTTGCCATAAGGGATGGCAAAGGCCAGCTCCTCATCCTGGGCCTGACCGAAAACCCGTTCGCCGTTACCTGGCAAGACTACCTGATACTGGCCGGTGACAACGGTGTTGACAATACTTTCGGAACATTCGGCACGCCCGGAGAAAGAGGAGGTAATACAGCCACCCTGTTTATAAAGAGCACCTTGAACTAAGCGCATCACCTGAGCCGGTGTGCCGTAAACCAGGACGATGTCCGGCTGAAAATCAATCCGTTCTAGAGGTCCCACCACCAGATAAGCATACTTGTGCAGTTCAAACCGGCGAACAGCTGCTTCAGACTTAGCCCCCGCCTCCAGTGTCTCTGTATACATACCCTGGGCCAGGTTGCCTTCGGAGTAGTAAGGCAGAGCCTCCCCCCAGCCCATCACCACCGAGCCGATAGGGCAGGCTTGGTCTGCACCATTTAAGGCAACCGTCCAGCCATATTTCCGGGCAAAACCCAGAGCTTGACAAATAGCCACCGGTTGACCCAGATCTTTAGAGGGTATTTTTACCTTGACGGGCAGTTGTTCTTCCCTGCCCAACAACTTCAAGCCTAGAGGGAAGGTCTGTAGCCGGAGATATTTCTCAAGTTGTTGGGCGTATTCTTTGGTCATGGGTATTCCTCCTATCTTTGGGCTGGCACTTTCTGCTACCCACCACTACACCGGCATAACTCCCCGCTTACGTCTGCTAAACTCCATGTCCTTGTTCTGGTAAAGGCTGAAGCGGGCAATGAGTTCCTCCCGTAAATCATTGGCCTGGACGATGCCATCGATAATCATTTCTGATGCCAGGCGGTAGATGTCGATATCCTCCCGGTATTCCTGGCGCTTTGCTTCAACAAAGGCGGTGCGCTCCTCGGGAGCCAGCTCAGCAATTTTGTTGGAGTAAACCGCATTGACTGCCGCTTCGGGACCCATCACAGCAATCTGGGCCGTGGGTAACGCGAGACAACAGTCAGGCTCAAAGGCCGGCCCGCACATGGCATATAATCCCGCCCCGTAAGCCTTGCGTACGATAACTGAAATCTTAGGTACTGTGGCCTCGGAGATGGCTGATACCATCTTGGCCCCGTGGCGGATAATCCCTGCGCGTTCCACTTTGGTCCCAATCATAAAACCAGGTACATCTTGAAGGAAAAGCAGGGGAAGATTAAAAGCATCACACAGATTGACAAACCGAGCAGTTTTGTCGGCAGAGTCCACGAACAGCACCCCACCCTTAACCTTGGACTGGTTGGCCACAATGCCCACCACCCGTCCGTCCAAGCGGGCAAGTCCGGTGATGAGTTCCTGGGCAAAGAGTTTTTTGATCTCAAAGAAGCTGTCGCTATCTATCAGTCCATTGATAAATTCGTACATATCGAAAGGCGTGTTTTGGTTAACAGGCACAATCTCTCTCAAGTCTCTTCCCGGTGCCGGAGGTTTTCCTTCCGTTGTGGCCGGCCTGCTTTGCCAGTTAGCCGGGAAATAACTCAGATAACTTTTAGCCAGACTAATGGCTTCCTTTTCATCGGCTACCAACACATCGCCGCAGCCGCTGACCGAGCAATGCATTCTGGCTCCACCCATTTCTTCTAGAGTAACCTTTTCCCCAATAACCATTTCCGCCATCCGGGGGGAACCCAGGTACATGCTGGCATTACCGTCCACCATAATGACAATATCGCAAAAGGCCGGAATATAAGCACCACCGGCGGCTGAAGGGCCGAAAAGCAGACAAAGCTGGGGAACCAGCCCCGAAAGTTTGACTTGGTTGAAGAAAATCCTTCCCGCACCCCGCCGTCCAGGAAACATCTCAACCTGGTCGGTGATGCGCGCCCCTGCTGAGTCCACCAGGTATAACATGGGCGTCTGCAGTTTGATGGCAGTTTCCTGAATCCGAATTATTTTTTCCACCGTCCTGGCCCCCCAGGAACCGGCTTTAACAGTGGAGTCGTTGGCCATCAGACAAACTGTGCGGCCCTGAATTGTTCCGGTACCGGTCACCACTCCGTCAGCAGGCAAATCCTCCTGCAGACAGTTGGCAAAAAGTCCGTCTTCCTTAAAGGAACCAGCATCCAACAACAGCGCTAACCTTTCCCGCACAAAAAGCTTGCCTGTTTTCTTAGCCTCCTCATGATACTTAGGAGTCCCACCTTTTTTAACCCGGGCAATCTCTTCTTCAAGCACTTCCCCGAGTGTAACTTCTCTATCGGCAATTTTCTCTGCCATCGTCCTTTCTGTCCCTCCTTTGATGTATTGTGCCTGATCAGCTGACGGCTGACCCGGCTACTCCCCCAAGTAGATCGGTTTTCGCTTCTCTTTAAAGGCTGCCAATCCTTCCAAACGGTCTTTGGTGGGGATTAAAACCTCATATGCACTAGATTCCAGGACCAAGCCGTTGTCCAAATCCATTTCCAGACCATGGTTGATGGCAAGTTTAGCCTGCCGGACTGCTAAAGGAGCGTTGGCTGCCATTTCCGCTGCCAATTTATAAGCCTCAGCCAGCAGGTTTTCTCCGGTAGTCACCTTATTGACCATGCCGATGGTCAATGCCTCGCCGGCCGATACTTTCCGGCCGGTAAAAATCAATTCCTTGGCTTTGCCTACCCCTATCAACCTAGGTAACCGCTGGGTGCCCCCGGCACCAGGGATAATCCCCAGGGACACCTCAGTTAAACCCAGTACGGCATGATCGGCTGCCAGGCGCAGGTCACAGGCTAGGGCCAGTTCGGTGCCTCCGCCTATGGCGATGCCATTTATAGCACAAATCACAGGTATCGGCAATTTAGCAAGGGAACTAAAAGTCTCCCTAATAGTAAAGATGAATCGGCGGACTTGATCCTGGGTCATCCCTACCCGCTCTTTGAGGTCGGCCCCGGTGCAAAAAGCCTTGCTGCCGCTGCCGGTGATGATAACCACCCGAAGGGAGCGGTCGGCCCTGATTTCATCGATAATACCGCGCAAGGCCAATAAGGTCTGGAAGCTTAAGGAATTAAGGCTCTCCGGCCGGTTCAGGGTGATGGTTGCTATTCCTTCTTTTACGTTATAAAGAACCAGTTCTTCCAAAACCTTCACCTCCAATTATGATGGGTTATGATAGCAAAATATTTCAGTACCCCTACTCCAGAACTATGAGCACATCGCCTTCGTTGACGAAATCGCCGATCCCTACCTTGACTTCTTTAATCTTACCTGATTCCATAGCATTGACGTTGACTTCCATTTTCATGGATTCTAGGCAAACCACGTCTTGCCCGGAAGTTATTTGCTCTCCGGGGGAAACCATCAATCGCAAAACCACACCAGCCATATTAGCCGTCACTACTTTCATGAAAATCAGCTCCTTTGATGTATTGTACTACTTTTTAAGGCTTGCCTTCCGAGAATCTACTATGTTTTCAGAAATAAATCCGGTGGTTATAGCGCCTTCCCTGAACCGGGGATGGAGCAAGATTTCTTTCAACACAGGGATATTGGTCTTGATACCGTTAAATTTACATTTATCCAAGGCCGCCACCATAGCCCCGATGGCCTGCTGACGGTTTTCCCCCCAGGTGATAACTTTGGCCACCATGGGGTCGTAATAGGGGCTGACGGTATAACCTGCACTGACACCACAGTCGATACGCAGCTTGGGTCCTGACGGCAATTCCAAATCGCCTATCGTTCCTGGTGCCGGAAAAAAGGTGACAGGATCCTCTGCACAAATTCGACATTCAACCGAATGCCCCTTGGGTGGAAGGGTGTTAATGCTCAAAGGCTCTCCAGCAGCAATCTTGATTTGTGCAATCACCAGATCGACCCCAGTAATCATCTCTGTAACAGGGTGTTCGACCTGGAGACGGGTATTCATCTCCAGGAAGTAGAAATTACGGTGTTTATCCACCAGAAACTCCACTGTACCGGCATTAGTATAGTTAATGGCCTGGGCCGCCCGGATGGCCACTTCACCCATGCGACGACGCATTTCTTCGTCCAGTAGCGGGGAGGGAGCTTCCTCGATAATCTTTTGATGGCGGCGTTGGATGGAACACTCCCGTTCATTGAGGTGGATGGTTTTGCCGTAGTGATCCGCCAAGATTTGCAGTTCGATATGACGAGGTCCTTCTAGAAATTTTTCCAGGTAGACGCTACCGTTGCCAAAGTAGGCAGCTGCCCTTGACCGACACGTCTGGAAAGCATTTTCCAGTTCTTCCGGGTTATTGACTACCTGCATGCCGATGCCCCCGCCACCGGCAGCAGCCTTTACCATTACCGGGTAGCCAATAGTTTCTGCTGCTATTTGAGCCTCCGGCAAGTCGGCTAAAGGCTCAGACCCAGGCACTACCGGCACTCCGGCTTTTTCCATCAACGCTCTGGCCATGGTCTTTTCCCCCATCTTGACCATGGCTTCAGGAGACGGCCCGATGAAAGTTAACCCTGCTTGAATGCAAGCCCTGACGAATTCAGGATTCTCCGAAAGGAGACCATAGCCAGGATGAATGGCATCGGCTCCGGATTCCTTGGCTACCGCCAGAATTTTATGCATATTAAGATAGCTTTGCGCTACAGGAGGCGGTCCGATTAGGTAGGATTCTTCAGCTTGCAGAACATGAGGAGCTTGCACATCAGCTTCAGAATAAACAGTGACAGCAGGGATACCCAGCTCCTGACAAGCCCGCAGAATGCGCACCGCAATTTCACCACGGTTGGCAATAAGAATTTTATTGAACATGTAGCTGACACTCCTTTTCTGGCCGGGCAATGAGCGTTGACTTTATATAACCTAGGGCTATTTTCGTCTCCCAATATCCAGCCGGCTTGTTAAAGCGCGCGATGTATATTTACATCTTTCAATGCGCTGTTTTGCATCTAAACACTTAGTTCAGGTAGGTTTTTATATAGTTCCAGTGCCTGGGGATTTACTAATGCATCTTTATTGGGAACATCTTCCCCATGAATAGTGCGTTTAACTGCAATTTCTATCTTTTTGCCATTGATTGTGTAAGGAATGTCGTCAATCTTGATTATTTTTTCAGGCACATGGCGGGGTGTGGCGTTTTTGCGAACATTTGCTTTGATTTGTTTTTTCAGTTCCTCGGTGAGCTCCACCCCCTCCTTTAGCCTGACAAAGAGTATCAACCGGACATCATTTCCCCAGTCCTGCCCCACCACTAGGCTATCTAGGACTTCGGGAATTGCGTCCACATGACGGTAGATTTCAGCGGTACCAATACGTACGCCTCCAGGGTTTAACGTGGCATCGGAACGTCCGTAAATGATTAAGCCGCCTGTATCTGTTACTTCCACATAATCGCCATGGTGCCAGATCCCCGGAAACATTTCAAAGTAGGTCCCTAAATACTTTTTGTCATCCTCATCGTTCCAGAAATAGATGGGCATGGACGGAAACGGGGACGTGCAAACCAACTCGCCTTTCTCGCCCACCACCGGTTTGCCATCCATATTGAATGCTGCCACTTTCATGCCCAACCCCCGGCACTGTAATTCCCCAGAGTATACAGGGCCAATGGGATTACCAAGAGCAAAGCAGGAAACAATGTCTGCTCCACCGGAAATTGAGGACAGGCAAAGGTCTTCTTTGATGTCGCGGTAAACATAATGGAAACTGTCTACTGACAACGGTGAGCCGGTGGATAGAATTGTTTTGAGCCCAGAGAGGTCATAACTCTCTTTTGGTTTAACGCCTGCTTGCTCCAGTGCCGCTAGATATTTAGCGCTGGTACCAAATACGGTGATCTTTTCGTCCTGAGCCAATTTAAACAAAACACCTGGTTCCGGGTAAAACGGGTTGCCATCAAAGAGAATTAACGTCGCACCCACAGCCAATGAGCTGACCAGCCAGTTCCACATCATCCAGCCACAGGTGGTAAAATAAAAGATGCGGTCAGCGCGAGTCAAATCTGAATGCAGCCCTAATTCTTTTAGATGCTGAATCAATGTGCCGCCGGCACCGTGCACGATACATTTAGGCGCCCCAGTGGTGCCGGAAGAATACAAGATATAAAGAGGATGCTCAAAAGGCAACTGCGTAAATTCAATTACCAAACCAGCTTCAGCCACTAAGAAATCCTCAAACATAATGGCATTGCGAATACCGGAGATATCAGGCTGCTGCTCTGTGTATGGCACAACCACGACAGTTTCCACTGCGGAAATAGCGCCTGCTATCTGCTTAATTTTATCAAGAGCATCAAACTTTTTGCCGTTATACGCATAGCCATTGGCGGCAAACAAGACTTTTGGCTGGATTTGCCCAAAGCGATCCATCACACCCTGGAAACCAAAGTCTGGCGAACAAGACGACCAGATGGCGCCAATGGCAGTGGTAGCCAGCATGGCAATAACTGCTTCCATCATATTTGGCATAAAACCGGCGACTCGATCTCCCACACCAACGCCATGATTACGCAACGCTTTACTTAAGCGCGCCACCTTGTCATACAATTGCGCGTAGCTAATGTAGCAGGGCTCAGCATCTTCCCCCTTAAACACTATGGCTGTGCGCTCATCCCGGAAGCGAAGCAAGTTTTCGGCGAAATTTAACCGGGCACCGGGGAACCATTCACTGTTGAACATATCATCAAAGTTCAAAACGACCTGCTCATAGGGCTTACTGGCGATGATGCCACCCACTTCCCAGATGAGCGCCCAGAAATCTTCAATATTTTCTACCGACCAGTTATACAATTCATCATAATTTGTATACTGTTTGCCGAACCTTTCATTGACAAGTTGTATAAACTTATTCATATTTGTCTTTTCCATCCGTTCAGCGCTCGGTTGCCATAGCGGTTGCTGCAAACGGTTTCATCCTCCTTTTCCTCTCTCTTACATTCATGCTCACTCGTCTATACTAATTTTTGCAATATTCATGCCAAGATTCAACCTCATTAACCTTGCATGATTTTCACTTTTTAACTGTCAAAGACCCGGCCTTTCGGGAACTACTGGGCATTTTCATGCGTCAGCTCTGTTTTGTAGAAAAAAAATTTGACTGGATGAGGGGATGGTGGTATGTTGATAAAAACAGAATATTCTGCCGATGCGCGGAAAAAGACAAAGGGGGCTTTTAGCGGGTGAGCTTGTTTAACCGCCGGATAGAAATTGAGATAAACCCTTGCGGTGACGAAATGTTCAGGCTGGCTACCAGTCTTTGCGACGTCTACCACGATCTTGCCTTGAGCTTGAGTATCAACGCTCGTGAGTTTCGGATTACGGAGGCTACTGTGGAAATAAACCGTATTCCACACCCGCGCTGCCGGGAAATCAGCCGGCTGGCCTGCTCACTGTGCGGCTTGACGGTCAGCGCTGGTTTTACACGCCAGGTGCGTTCCCGTCTTGGCGGAACAGCGGGCTGCCCCAATCTGTTAAACCTGGTTCTGCTGACGGCGCCGCTTGTTGTTAACGCCGCTACGATTTTGCGCTTGCAGCGCGAGAACGTGTCGCCTGAGCAGGCGAAGGCTGTCTGGCAGGAAACGCTGGGGGGCGTTTGTTTGGCTTACCCCAAAGAAGAACGGCAAGAGAGCTAACCTGCCGATGACCACAACGAGAAACTAGGCGTGGAAATTCGCCAATACGAGGATAGGGCTATTAGAGAGACCCCAATAGCCCTATCCTGATTTTATGACGCGCTGTTCTCCGCTCTTTTAGCAAGCTTACGTTCTCTTTCAAGCTCTCGCAATTCGATGCGGCGGATTTTGCCGCTGATCGTTTTTGGCAATGTCTCTACAAATTCGATTTCACGCGGGTATTTGTATGGAGCGGTGATATTTTTGACAAAGCCCTGCAATTCCTTGACCAGCTCCGGAGAGCCCTTGAAGCCGGGCGTCAGTATAACAAAGGCCTTCACAATCTCGCCGCGCACCTCATCCGGGCTGGCCACGACAGCCGACTCGGCCACGGCCGGATGTTCAATCAGTGCGCTCTCCACCTCAAAAGGACCGATCCTATAGCCGGAGGTCAGGATCACATCGTCAGACCGTCCGACAAACCAGATGTAGTCATCCCTGTCTTTCATGCCACGGTCGCCGGTGATGTACCAATCACCGCGCACAGTGCCGGCGGTCCGTTCCGGCTCGTTGAAATATTCCTTGAACAGGCCGACAGGGCGCGTGGGAGTCAATTTTACAGCAATGTCTCCTTCCTGACCGGGAAGTGCCTCTTTGCCCTCGTCATCGATAATCCCAATGTAAAAGCCGGGCGACATTTTGCCCATAGACCCGAAACGCACCTCATTGCAGGGGAAATTGCCGACGAGGAGAACTGTCTCCGTTTGTCCGTAGCCGTCATAAATGGTTAGGCCCGTTGCATCTTTCCAGACATTCATGACTTCCGGGTTAAGCGGTTCTCCGGCGGCAACGCAATGACGCAGTGTTTTAAAGTTATACTGCTTCAAGTCTTCGAGCACGAAGACACGGAAAGCGGTCGGCGGACCGCACAAAGTGGTAATCGGATACTTTTCAAGCATTTGCAGGGTCAGTTTGGCGTCAAATTTGCCGGTGCTGTAATGCTGGAAAATGGCGGCGCCGCAATTCCAGGGACCAAAGAAACTGCTCCAGGCAGCCTTTGCCCACCCGGTGTCCGACAGATTCCAGTGCAGGTCTTCCGGTGTGAGGTCCAGCCAGAACTTGCCGGTGGTCCTGTGGCCGATACCATATGAGGCTTGAGTGTGAACAGTCATTTTAGGTAACCCGGTGGTGCCGGAAGTAAAGTACAGCAGAGCATTATCGTCTGCCCGCGTGTTAACAGCCTCAAAGCTGTCCGGATATTTGGCCAGCTCATCTTCAAAGGAAAGCCAGCCTTCGCGCTTACCCACCACAATTTTGGTGCGAAGCGACGGGCACATGCCGGCAACGGCATCCACTCTCGCCGCAGTCTCCTCATCGACAATAGCGGCCACAGCTCCGGAGGACTCAAAGCGGTACTCCATGTCTTTGGGAGTCAGTTGCATCGTGCCGGGCGACACGATGATTCCCGCCCGCAGGCAGGCCAGCAAAGTAAGCCACCAGGCAGGCAACCGGCCAAGGACAAGAATAACTTTATCGCCGGCCTTGATACCCTGTGCGGACATAAAATTAGCCAGCTTGCAGGACATTTTGGTCAGCTCGGCAAAAGTATATTTTTGTTCCCGGCCAAAATCGTCGACCACCCATAAAGCCAGCTTGTCAGGATCCCGCCCCCACCGGTCAAATTCATCTTTTACCCAGTTAAAGTACTCAGGAACGTCCAGGTTGAATGAGCGGTAAGTTTCTTCATAGTTTATCATATTTGCCATTTTTTGCCCTCCCAAGATAGATTTTAATTTACTTTTAAACGTTCCTCAGGCAGTAATAATTTTCGCGACTTCTTCCAGGCCAAGTTCAGCAATCGCCCACTGGCGCAGTTTATATTTTTGTACTTTACCACTGGCCGTCAGCGGATAGCTCTCCATAAAGCGCACATACTTAGGAATCTTATGTCGGGCAATTTTGTTCCGGCAAAACTCTCTAATTTCTTCTTCGCTGGCTGCTGTGCCCTCCCGCAATTTGATCACAGCCATCACTTCTTCGCCATACTTGACACTGGGAACGCCAAAGACCTGTACATCCAGAACCTTTGAGTTACTATAAAGAAATTCCTCGATTTCGCGGGGATAAATATTTTCGCCGCCACGAATAATCATATCCTTCAGCCTGCCGGTAATTTTCACATAACCAGCCTCATCCTTCGTGCCAAGGTCCCCGGAGTGCAGCCAACCGGCAGCATCAATCGCTGCTGCTGTAGCTTCCGCCATTTTGTAATAGCCCTTCATCACCATATAACCACGCACACAAATTTCTCCCTGTTCACCCGGCTCGCATTCGGCGCCTGTTTCAGGATTGAAAATTTTTAGCTCCACACCGGCGAGAGAGCGCCCCACAGTAGTCACCCTGCGCATGAGACTGTCTGCTGTGCGCGTTTGCGTCACCACCGGCGATGCTTCTGTCTGACCATAAGCAATAGTTACTTCAGGCGCCATTCTGTCTGCAACTTTCTTCATCACTTCAATGGGGCACGGCGCCCCGGCCATGATCCCTGTACGCAGACTGCTCAAATCGTATTTCTCAAAATCAGGGTGCTCCAGTTCCGCGATCCACATAGTAGGTACGCCCTGCAGTGCCGTACACTTTTCCTGAGCAATAGCCTCCAGCACCCACGCCGGGTTGAATTCCTCCACCGGAACCATAGTTGCGCCATAAACGAGGCAAGCAATGATGCTCATCGTCAAACCGAAACAATGGAAGAAAGGAACGGGAATACAGAGACGATCTTGAGCTGAATAATTCTGGCATTCACCTACATAAAAAGCGTTATTGATCACATTATTATGAGTCAGCATAACCCCTTTGGGAAAACCGGTGGTGCCTGAAGTGTACTGGATGTTAATTACCTCTTCCGGCTCGCAGGCAGCCTGCATTACTGCCAGTTCTTCGTCGCTGACTGCTGCGCCAAGCGACAGAAAGCCTGACCAAGTAAACAAACCTGGAAAATCCTTCTCCCCCAGCAAAACGATATTTTTCAGGCAGGGCAGCTTGGCACAGTTAAGCTGCCCTGCCACGCTGCCAGTCAGTTCCGGACAAACTTCATTAATCGTGGCAACATAATTAATGCCACGATACTCTTCAATCAACAAGAGGGTTCTTGCGTCAGACTGCTGCAACAAATACTCAAGTTCATGACTTCTGTAGCTGGTATTGACGGTAACTACCACCGCGCCAATTTTTGTGGCTCCAAAGAGTGCAAAAACCCACTCTGCCACGTTGTTTGCCCAGACTGCCACGTGGTCGCCTTTTCTGACGCCCAAGCCGATGAAGGCCTTAGCCGTCCTGTCACTAATTTCTTTCAGCTCGGCATAAGAGTAGCGCAGGCCTTTTTGCACATTGACCAGCGCATCTTTATCAGGATAATCGGCTGCGGCAGCATCAAGCAGCTTACCGAAGGTGAGATTAAACTTGGGAACAAACATCCACCTTTCCTCCTCTAATTTCAGGTACTCTCTTCACAAGGTGCTTCTTTCCGCCCAAGCCACTAACGCCAGAGGCCGGAGTTGCTTCTCCGGCCTCGCCACTTGTTTGGAGCAGAGAGAGCAAAAACATTTAATAATTATTAAACGTGTAAATCGTCACAGTATTTAGTAATCGTTTCCTGAGAAGCCGGCTTGGTAAAGAGCGAGACGATGATAAAGAAAATGAACGCAACCGGCACCCAGTAAATCTGGTGCGGAGTGGAAATCCTGCCACCCTCACCCAGAAACAATTCACTCAGGAAGAACCAGTGCGGGCTACCTAAATTGCTGCGCGCAGCAAGCCAGGAATATAGCACCAGCGGGAAGAAAACAATAATTGTGGCATAGGTGGCTGTCTTGGTCGCCCTGGGCCACCAAAGACCTAACACCAGCGGCACGCCCAAAGTTGCCACCGTCATAACAAATGCCCAGCCGGAAAGGTCAAGCACCAGCGCCAAAGGGTTAAAGGAATAGTAGACACCAACCAGCAAAATCAGCACCGTCATCAGACGCAATGATTTGATTGGGTTCTCAATTGCCCATTTATTACCGAAAGCTTTAGCAAGCCAGTCACGTCCTAAGAGCACATTCCCTACGACTAACCAACCCGCGGCAGTGGACATGGCAATGGCTAAGCCGCCTGCCACCAGCAGTCCGAGTAACCAGGGGTTATTGAGCGCCTCAATCGCAGCAATCATGGAATAGTCGGTGATGGCAGCCCCTCCCACGCCAAAATCGTTTCTAATGCGAGTCAGCACCTGTGTCACGTTGGCAATAGTAACCGGGCCATCAGCAGTTTGCAGAATACCACCCATCAACGGATGCAACGTTTCAATCAGATGGCGGGCGGCAGAGCCGATAATAATCAGCCCCCAGTACATGGCACCGCCAAAGACGCCGGTCCAGATGACCGACTTGCGGGCAGAGCGAACATCCATCGCTGTAAAAAAGCGCACTACCGAATACGGCATCGTGGCAAAGCCAAAATGCCAGACAAAGAAGAAGCCAAAAACGCCAGTCCATGATTTAAAGAGGGGATGAGAGAACGCCCCTTCCTGGACATAGGGCATTAGCCAGAAGTTGGGTGTGCTCGTAAAGATTGCGTCGGCAAGATTGCCAAAGCCGCCATAATGCATTAACACAGCAATGCCGCAAACTACCGCAGCTACTGCCATCAGCACTCCCTGAAAAGCAGTCGACCAGGTGGTAGCCACCATGCCACCCATATACACATAAAAAAGCACGGCCACGGCTCCGATAATCACGGCCCAAACGTATGGTATTTGCAGAATAGCCATCATAAATAGGCCGGTGCCGACAAGAGAAAGAACCACATATGCCCAAGTACCCATTAAAATGGGAATCCCGGTAATAATACGCATCAGTTTTTGATCTTCATAGCGGTCACAATAATAGTCGGTGAAGGAAACAGGCGCGTATTTGCGCAGCGGCGCCGCCGTCAGCATGGTGGCTAGCGGCATGCCGCCGATGATTCCCACCATCGCCCACCAGAAGGGATAGCCCAAGAGAAAAATGAAAGCCGGCAGGCCTAGAAAACTGGCAGGGCTTAAAAAGGTGGCGGCTAAAGCGGCGCCATTAACGACAGGGCCGATTTTGCGACCGGCGACATAATAGTCCATCGGGTCGGCGGAAGCTTTGCGTGTGGCATAACCGATGCCAAAAATTACTGCAAAGTAAGCTACCGTCATAAAAATTACGATGGGATTAACTTGCGGCATCCTTCTTCTCCCCTTTCACCTTTTTGTCCTCTTGCTCAGGGACCCACCAAAAAAGATAAGCAACGCCCAGGGGTAACAAGTACAAGCCAATCAGGTGAGCGTAGAGGAACGATATCGGCGCGCCGCCCAACTTGATTGCGTATGTCAGACCTGGCACATTCATCTCCAAAATCATCATCACAAAAACATAGCCGTAGAAAATTCCCATCCCCCACCAAAAATGAGGCTTCATCCCCTTAAACAAGTCATCTCCTCCTCATATTTTTTTGCTCCAGAAAATAAAGGTGCAGCTCCGTAAAGCCAAGCATAGCCGCCACCGGCACTGCCAGACCCATCACGCCGCCTAACAAGAGATTGCGAGAAAGGTCAAGGCCGGCAAAGTAAAAGATAAAGTTTATGCCCACTCCTACCATGAAATAGAGGGTATACAAGCGGCTTTTACGGTAGGCACGTTCCCAGCCCCGACGGTCTTCCTCTGTGTCAAACTCCATACTCATTATCCTGTTGCCGCGCTTTACATCAAGCTTGAGCTGCTTGCTCACTGTCTCACCCGCCTTTTCCTCTTTGTTTACTTTGACGCCATTTTCCTCCGCATCACTCACCCCTTTCAGCTAATAGTTAACAGCCATGCGAAACTCAAACAACAGAAGTTTTTTTAATTATCTAAATATTCACGCAATTATCATGCCAATTTTGTCATCGTTGACGGAAATGCACAAACTGCCATTTGATGCCGTGCTCCCCAACCACCTGCCAGTTCACGGATATGCAGCAGTACATCAAAATCAGCTGAACCATGGAACATCTTCGACATAGCTGGTGATTCGTGAATGCATCGCACGATGCATTGCTGCAAGCTACAATTCTGCCTCCATCCCTTCAAGCTCACGAATCCTTTGCACTTTACGCACCACAGTCGATTGGTCAACTCCCAAAGCATCTGCCGCCTTCCTTGTGGTCCCGTATTTTTGTAGCGCTCTAAGAACCAGCTTTTTTTCCAGCTCAAACAGCGCCTCTTTTAATGGCATCTCCTCGGATACATCCGCGTGAAGTTGCCGAACTTCTTCACACGCAGCATTAAGTTGTAGCGGCAACGCTTCCAGACCAACCTCATCCTCCCGACTCAGCACCACCACACGTTCCACAATGTTTTGCAACTCTCTGACGTTGCCGGGCCAATGATACGTAACTAAGCGATCAATCACCGCATGCGGGATCTCCTTGTTTAGTCTGTATTTGGCATTAAATTTACGCAGAAAATGTTCAATCAACGGTGGGATGTCTTCTTTACGCTCCCGCAGCGGCGGCACTATGATCGGAATAACATTGAGGCGGTAAAATAAATCTTCCCGGAATTCACCCAGTCGCACTCTTTCTTCCAGATCTCTGTTTGTGGCCGCAATAATGCGCACATCCAACTTCATCGGCTTGGTGCTGCCTACCCGCATCACTTCCTGCTCTTGAATGACACGCAGCAGCTTAACCTGTAAATTCAGGGGAATTTCGGACACTTCATCTAATAAAATAGTCCCTTTGTGCGCCAATTCAAACATTCCCGGCTTTCCTTTCTTATCGGCACCGGTAAATGACCCCTTCTCATAACCAAACAATTCCGATTCCAACAAATTATCGGGAATAGCGCCGCAGTTTACTTTAATATACGGTTCATCCCGCCGATCACTGGAGCGAACGATAAGCTGTGCCACCACTTCCTTGCCAACGCCGGACTCTCCCAAAATTAAAACCGTAGAGTCCACCTGGCTCACCCATGTGGCCAAATCGTAGATATGCCGCATCTGTTGGCTTTCCACCACATATTCTTCCTGCACACGTTGGGAGCGCAGCTGTACCAATTCATTTTGATAGCGAGCCGCCAGTTTTTCCTTATCTTCCAGCGCCTGCTTTAACTGAATCAATTCAGTAATGTCACGCACATTGGTCACCACACGGACAATTTTCCCGGCCTCATTAAAAATGGGGTTACCGGTAATCAATGCCCGCTTCCCGGTCTTCCGGATTTCATGAATGATGGTGGCTCGCTCTTTGTTTTTTAAAACATGCAGCGTCACAGAATCAGAGAAATATCCCTTATCTACCAACTCCTGCATATGCCTGCCCAAAAGCTCTTCTTTTTTTAAACCCGAAATCCGCTCATAGGCACTGTTGACATGCAGCGTATAGCCTTCACCGTCGGTAATCCAAATCCCGTCATAGGAAGATTCAATAATATCCTGCAGTTCTTGGGCTAAAATCTTTTCTTCCTTCAATGCTTGTGCCACTTTTTCCAGTTCTGAAATATCCTGAAAAACGCCAATGGCACCCACCAATAACCCTTCATGATTAAAAATCGGTGAACGGTTGGTTAAAAGCACCCGCTCTCTAAAATTTAATTTGCGATGCAACGCGCTCTGTCCGGTACGAATGACTTCGGGCAACCCTGTGTCCGGAAAGACACGTTCTATCCGTTCGCCAATCAATTCATCTTTTTGCCTGCCAGCCACTCTGGCCGCTGATTTGTTAATTAAAATTATAGAACCCTCGGTGTCACAGGCTACAATGCCATTGTATACAGCATCCAGCACAGTTTGCAGGTCAATATTCGTCCGCGCAATCATGGTCACCCTCCTTCTGCCCTGACGATGTGTTACATCACGTAGTATTCAATAACCCATAGAAATTTCCTTCTTTAAGATTATCAGTACTTTCTCGGAGCGTCTGCTAAAGTTGGCATTGTTTTTGCTTATGGGATAAGCAAGGGACTTTATGCAGCGGCTCTGAACATATTTAGGAAAACAGGCAGACCTGTGTGTCTGCCCGGTGGTAGGAGCAGACCTGTGTGTCTGCCCGGTGTAGGGGCAGACCTGTGTGTCTGCCCGGTGTAGGGGCAGACCTGTGTGTCTGCCCGGTGTAGGGGCAGACCTGTGTGTCT
>JAGXTN010000055.1 GCA_018333455.1 Dethiobacter sp.
CTAACCAAGCAGTTAATTCCGCTTCGCTAGCCCGTCAAAAAAATTATCCCCAACAATCAAAGCCTCCTTTTTAGTCTCACGGGACTAAGTTAAAGGTGCCCACTTGCCGAAATTTTACCATACGACCTCCAAACTGTCAAGAAAAACGCTCCATGATTGTGAACGGACTGTGATACTCTCGCTTCAGCATTCTGTTAAAGTCAACAATATCACTCCTTTAAATTATTTTTCCGGCAACCATTTCCACGCAATTTATTCTTGGCTTGCAATTGGAGAAAGTTCCCTTTTTGTGAAGAATATACCATATCCTCCCCCGCTTCAATGCTATTATTGTAATATTTCTGTTAATTTTGTGTTACCCGAGTCAATTTGCAATAAATGTCATTTTTACAGACGGGCCATCCCCGCATCCGCAGCGCGGGTCAAGCCTTCTTCGCACGCCTGCCTACGATGAAGAACTATAATAGTCAGCTTATGTCTATAAATAGTATTGATTTTGAATTGCCTCGAATGAATGTGCGTCAATAAAAAAGAGCCTTTGTTTCCGAGGAGACAAAGGCATTGATTTGAAAGTTTTCCGACTCTAAAATGACTTACCAAACGATATGCGAATTGCAGTGTGATTTTGCTGTTTTGCACCTCAAAACGGAACCCGTTACCTGTGAGGCTGCTATTCTTTTTCAACTCTCTCCATTATCGGCAGAGAGATAATTACCTCTGTTCCCTTGCCCTCGACACTATTTAACTGCAAGCCACCCTTATGGGTTTCCACAATATGTTTAACAATGGCAAGTCCTAGGCCTGTTCCACCAAAGCGGCGAGTTCGAGCTCGATCAACACGATAAAACCGTTCAAAAATTCTCTCCTTGGCTTCCTCCGGTATCCCAATCCCATTATCTCTGACCGAAAGCAATATTTCCCCGTCCTGCTGTTTGGCACTGACAGCAATGAGTCCTTGAAGTTGAGTATATTTTACCGCATTGTCTAATAAATTGTGAAGCGCCTGAGCCAGCAAACCTTTATCTCCCTGGATGGGTGGCAAGTCGTCCGGGATGTCTATTTTAATTTGATGTTTTTTCATCCTTTCGTGAAGACGTCCCATCACTTCATGAACCAATTCGAGTACATCTACCGATTCCTTAGCAATAGCTACTCGCCCGCTCTCAATTTTAGAAAGTTTGAGCACGTCTTCAATCAGCTCAGATAAGCGTTCAGCCTCATTGTGAATAATCTGTGCAAAACGAAGCGCCGATTCCGGCTGGCTATATGCGCCGTCTAATAAAGTTTCCGCAAAACCACGAATGGCGGTAAGTGGAGTGCGCAGCTCATGTGATACGTTGGCAGCAAAGTCTGCCCGAATATCTTCTAACCGTCGTAGCCTGGTAATATCGTGGATCACTGTTAAGACGCCGGCTTTTTTGATCATTTCAGCACGCAGAGGCATCAAAGAAATGCTGAGAACTTTTTTATCCGGTAAGAAGGTGCTCATTTCATGTTCTAAAAATATCTTTTCCCTGCTAACAATGGATACTTTTTCATGCAGTTCGGCGCTGCGGATAATTTCCAGGTCGCGTCGTCCACGCCAAGTATCTTTTTGCAACCCCAGCATCTCTTCAGCAGCTGGGTTGGCCATTACCGCCCTGATCTCACTGTCGAAAACAATTACTCCTTCCACCATGGTGGACAAAATAGCTTCCAACTGGTCTTTCTTTTCCATGGCTTGACTAACTTGAACCTGAAGTGAATCAGCCATTTTATTGATCGTATCGGCAAGTAAACCGATTTCACTTTTGCTCTTTAAATAAATTCTGCTTTTTAAGTTGCCTCCGCCAATGTGCCTCACTACATCAACCATTTGTGTCAAGGGTGACGTAAGACTGGAGGAGAGCTTTAAGCTAATCCCATAAAGCAGAAGTAATGTTAAGAGCAGCCCTGCCAGCAGTCCGTACTGAATCCGGCGGACAGCACTGTTTAGCTCTGAGAGAGGCAAAGCTAAGCGCAAGAAACCGAGCCGCCGGCCGTCAATCACCAGAGAAATAGCAATATTGAGCACTTCAGTGCCTGCAACAGGGGAGAGACGGACGAAACTTCCGACACGGTCATCCCGAGCTGCGAGAATTTCAGGCAATAAAAGATAGTTATCCAGCAAAGGTGCCTCGCGAGCAGAATCAAATAGCACCACCCCACTAGGAGCAATGAGCGTAACTTGAGCGTTAGTCTGTTTTCCAAGCTTGCTAATAACTGCATCTATCTGCTCAAGATTAAGTTCGGGGTAATCTACCAGTAACGGCAGTAAAAGCTCCCCGATCACACGTGCCTCATCTGACAAGCGGGTGCGGATAGTATCTAAATAGAAGGAGCGAAATGAATGAATCGTGCCTGCACTAATTAACAAGACTGCAAACAAAAACAAGAATCCATACGTGGCAAATAATTTGGCACTAATGGATTTCATCGATCCGGCTCCTTGAATTTATACCCTATGCCACGCACCGTGAGCAGCAGACTCGGATTGTGAGCGTCTTCCTCCACTTTCTGGCGCAAGTAACGAATATGAACATCCACAGTTCGGGTGTCTGCAGGATAATCATACCCCCAAACCTTATTTAAAATATCTTCGCGCCGAAAAACCCGTCCAGGATGGGAGATCAGCAAATAGAGCAATTCAAATTCTTTAGGGGGTAAATCTAGGGTCTTTCCATCCTTTTGAGCCAAGTATCGATCCAAATCGAGAGACACGTTGCCTTGTCGAACAATTCGGTGTCGTTCTTCCAGCTGGACAGGTTTTACTTGTCTGGATCGCAACTGGGCTTTTACCCTGGCGGCCAGTTCCCGCGGCGAGAAAGGTTTAGTAACATAGTCAGAAGCTCCCAGCTCTAAGCCAAGGATTCTGTCTACTTCTTCACCGCGTGCTGTCAGCATAATCACAGGAATATCCGCCGTTTCGGGATTATGACGAATTCTGCGGCAGATATCCAGGCCGTCTAACCCGGGCAACATCCAGTCCAGCACAATCAAATCAGGTTTCTTGGCCGCAATTTTTATCAGCGCTTCTTGTCCATCAATAGCAGTATCGACAATAAAGCCTTCTTTTTCAAGATTGAAAGCAATTAGTTCAACAATCGTTTCCTCATCATCAATAACTAGAATACGTGCCAAGTAGACCACCTCTTTTTAATCTTTACTGCAGCGGCGTGACACTATTCTCTGCTATTTCTACTCATTCAAATCAATTCGCTTACCACTTACCAGATAGATGACACTTTCGCTGATGTTTGTGGCATGGTCAGCAATGCGCTCTAGGGAACGGCTGACAAAGAGCAAATTAGTAGCTTGAGTAATTGTCCGTGGATTTTCCATCATGATTATCAGCAGCTCCCTAAAAATCTGCTTGTGATAGGCGTCAACCCGATCATCATCTTTGCCTACCGCTTTAGCCAGTTCCACATCCTCTGCGACATAGGCATCAAGTGAATTTTTGGCCATTTCCTGTACGATACGAGCCATTTGGGGCAGGTCTATCAAGGGTTTAATCAGTTTTTCTTTGCCGATTCTCTTAGTAACCTTTGCTATATCTACCGAATAATCTCCCATGCGCTCCAAGTCAGTAATAATTTTGAAGGCAGAAGCAATTTTACGCAAGTCCTTAGCCATCGGCTGCTGGGTAGCGATTAAACGCAGACAGGTTTCCTCAATTTTCCGCTCTAACTTATCTATTTCTTCTTCCACGGCAAAAACTTTCTCCGCCGACGCTAAATCCTGTTTAGCCAAAGAATCAACGGCTCGAGAAATATTTTCTTCTACCAAGCCACCCATTTGCAAAATATCCTGTTGCAACTCTTCCAGAGATTTTTGATATTCACTACGTTGGATCATCTCTCCCATTCCTCTCCTTTAACCGAATTTACCGGTAATATAATCTTCAGTGCGCTGATCCAGTGGGCGAGTAAACATAATCTCCGTATCCCCCATCTCCAGCACTTCGCCGTTAAGAAAAAATGCCGTGCTGTCAGAAACCCGGGCTGCCTGCTGCATATTATGAGTGACGATAACAATAGTAAACTTCTCTTTCAATTCCCGGATTAAATCCTCAATTTTTTGCGTAGCAATTGGATCAAGAGCAGATGTTGGTTCATCCATTAACACCACATCAGGTTCGACCGCCAGTACTCGGGCGATGCATAAACGTTGCTGTTGGCCACCGGAAAGTCGTAGCGCTGAGCGGTTCAAATCATCTTTTACTTCATCCCAGAGCGCAGCTTCACGTAAGCTCTTTTCTACGATCACATCCAGCTTTTTTCTCTCTCTAATCCCATGGACTCGCGGCCCGTAAGCTACATTCTCGTAAATTGTTTTAGGAAAAGGGTTTGGCTTTTGAAAAACCATACCTACTTTTTTACGCAGTGCTACCACATCGCAGGATTTATCATAAATATTCTTGCCATCAATTGAAACACTACCATCAATCTGTACGCTGTCAATCAAGTCGTTTAGCCGATTCAGTGTGCGTAAAAAAGTGGACTTACCACAGCCAGAAGGACCGATGAGCGCTGTCACCTCCTGTCTGCTAATTTCCATATTGACTTCTTTTAAAGCCTGAAATTTGCCATAGTAAAGATTCAGTTTTTTTACCTGAATCACTAAATTAGTTTCCATAACAACCTCCTAACCTCTCATTTTTTTGCGGTAATGAGCCCGCAATAAAATAGCAGACATATTCATCGTCACTACCAGCCCAATCAGCACCAACGCAGTCCCATAAGCGATAGGCCTGACTTTTTCAATACTGTGATGCTGAGTAGACATAATAAACAGGTGATACGGCAAGGCCATAAATCTTGAAGAAAGGGAGTTAGGCAGGCTTGCCAAATAAAAAGCAGCCCCGGTGAAGAGAATTGGAGCCGTCTCCCCCGCAGCTCGAGAAATGCCGAGAATCATCCCAGTGATAATGCCTGGTAATGCTGAAGGTATCACATTTGTACGAATCGCCTGCCACTTTGTAGCGCCTAATGCCAGCGCACCCTCCCGAAACGAATCTGGCACAGCTTTTAGTGCTTCTTCAGAAGCAGTAATTGTAACCGGCAAAGTCAGCAGACCTAGCGTCAAGCCTGCTGAAAGAAGGCTTGTACCAAGTTCCAACGCGCGAACAAACAGAGCTACCCCAAAAAGACCATAAACAATAGAAGGTACGCCGGCTAAGTTGCGAATGGAAAGACGAATAACTCTTGTAAACATATTCTTTTTAGCATACTCATTCAGATAAATGGCAGCAAAAACACCTACTGGAACAGATGCCGCAGCCGTAATTAAGGTAATATAAACCGTCCCGAGTACAGCCGGCCAAATACCGCCTTCTGTCATCCCCCGCCGCGGCATGGCAGTGATAAACTCCCAACTTATCATGCCGACGCCTTTGCTGAAAATATCATAGAAAATAAAAAATATGGCGGCAATCACAAGGAGCATTGACAATCTAAGTAACCCAAAAGCCAATCCTTCTACTAGAGAGTGATGCCCCCTGCTACGTCCGTTGTCTGCTGCCAGCTCGCCGAGAGGTGCAGGCAGTTGAGATTTTTTCATAGCTTTTTCACCTCACTTGCCCGGTGCAGGAAAATATCTGCCAACAGGCTAACCAAGAAGGTCATGCTAAAAAGAACAAAGCCGATGGCAAACAGCGTATAGTAGTGGGTAGTATGTGCCGGAACTTCGCCTAGCTCAATAGCGATAGTGGCAGTCATGGTACGCACAGAAGAGAAAAAGTCGCTTGGAAATTGCAGGGCATTGCCTGTAGCCATAATCACCGTCATAGTTTCTCCCAGAGAGCGGCCTATCCCCAGCATGATGGCAGCGGTAACGCCGGAGCCGGCAGCCGGGATAATGATCCGGGATAATGTCTGCCAGCGAGTGGCGCCCAATGCAAGCGATGCTTCTTTGTACTCCTTTGGTACTGCAGTCAGCGCATCCTCAGCAATACTGATGATGGTCGGTAATGACATCAATCCCAGCAAAATAGAACCGTTCAACGCATTTAAACCGTTTGGCAAATTGAAAATTCTGGCCAGCAGAGGTGAAAAAACAACAATCCCAAAAAAACCCAGTACCACAGACGGAACTGCTGCCAACAGTTCAATCACTGGCTTGAAAATCTCCCGCTCCCAGGAAGAAGCCACTTCAGCAAGATATGCTGCGGTAGCAACGCCAAGAGGTACGGCAAATAACATCGCTCCGGCTGTAACCATCAGCGTTCCCACAATTTTAGTAAAAATCCCAAACTGCGAGGAAACAAAACCGGCTGGATTCCAGACCCGTTCGGTGAGAAAACTGATCAACCCAACATCCTGCCAGGCTGCAAAACTGCTGCTTAGTAGCAAGGCGAAAATCCCTACTAAAACAAAGATGACAAAAGCACCGTTTAACGTAAAAAAATACGCTATGGCAGTTTCAAGCTTTCTGTTCAGAAATAAACCCCCTTCCGTTTTTATACATGGGGAAAGAGAGCCGGACACGGCTCCCTCAAAAGAAAGTCAACAGCGGAACTTTGAGCCTAAACGGTAAACTTTGCTTAGTTCAGGTAACTTCGGTTCTCTTGCATAAATTCGACTGTGGCAGGCAGAAATCCTGCTTCTTCGACAATAAGCTGCCCTTCTGCGCTCAAAACAAACTCAAGGAACTGTAATAATGCCCCTGCAGGCTGGCCGCTATAGTACTGATAAAGCGGACGTGTCAATACATACTCCCCTGCTTTTACCTTTTCAAAATCAGTTGGCGTTACAAAAGGACCTGCATCCGTTTCGGCAAGGGCTACTGCCTTAATACCGGTAGTTCCTTGAATGAAACCCATAGCTACATAGCCAATGCCGCTTACGTCGGCGCGAACACCTTCCACTATTTGCGAATTGCCATTCATATTTTTCTTTGCCGGGGAATAATCCCCTTTGACAACGCGTTCTCTAAAAAAGACGTAAGTGCCGGAGTTGCTCTGTCGTCCGTAAAGTGAAATAGGTGTATTCGCGCCACCAACTTCACTCCAGTTAGTGATTTCGCCGGCAAAAATTTTTCCAACCTGTTCGACAGTCAAGTTTTCCACCTGATTGTCAGCGTGGATAATCACAGCTAGTCCATCCATAGCAAAAACGATTGGAGTCGGCTCCACTCCATTAGCTCGGGCGCTTTCAATTTCTGAAGTGCTCATCGGCCTGGAGGAGTTGGCTACATCAGTCTCGCCTGCAATCAAGGCAGAAATACCAACGCCAGAACCGCCACCGGTTACTGAAAATTCCACATTAGGGTTTATTTCATAAAATGCTTCCACAAGAGATTGCACCACATTTACTTCACTGTCAGAGCCACTGATTTGATAAGAACCGCTTGGCATTTGTTCTGCCGGATCAGGAGTCACATTGCCATTACCGATGGGAGGTTGAACTTGGTTGCCTCTGCCGCACCCACTCAAAAGTCCGACTACCAGAAAAGCCAGCACAAGTACAACTGCAACCTTAATTTGTGAAAACTTCTTCATTTTCTCATTTCTCCTCCTGAAAGAATTTTTGTCTTTCTTGTTTGTCTGTAACTATTTTTTTCAATGACAACATTGTTAATTATAACAGCGCTTTGTTAAAAACGGAAGGCTGCACTGTTAATTTTGTGTTAACTTTATGTAAGTTTCATGATTTTTCGTCCGGATCTTTTGAGAAAGGATTTCTCTGTGTGGCTGTGGAATACTTGCTGATAACAGTCTGCCAATAAAGGAAAATTTGGGGGTGAATGATTTGCGGCATGAACTAAAAAGACTCGCCATTCTGACCGGTGGCGGCGATTGTCCGGGGCTAAATGCGGTGATCCGAGCCGTGGCAAAAACTTCATTTCATCGCTACAAAGTGGAAGTAATGGGTATTATGGATGGGTTTGGCGGCCTCATCGAGAATAAGTCTTTTCTGTTGCAAGACAAAGATGTTTCAGGTATTTTACACCGCGGAGGCACCATTCTCGGCACTACCAACCGCGACAATCCGTTTCGCTATCCGGTAGGGGAGGAAAACGGCAAAAAAATTTGGGGCGATGTCTCAGAACAAGCAATCGCCAATCTTGCCGAAATGGGTGCGGACGCGTTAGTGGTAGTCGGTGGTGACGGCAGCCTAAATATTGGCAATGAGCTACACAAAAAAGGGGTTCCGGTTGTCGGTATTCCCAAAACTATCGACAATGACTTATCTGCTACTGATGTTACTTTCGGTTTCGACACAGCATTGAATACTGCTACAGACGCTATTGACAAACTGCATACAACTGCAGAATCCCATCACCGAGTAATGATTTTGGAAGTGATGGGCCGTGACGCCGGCTGGATAGCACTGCATAGCGGCATTGCCGGCGGAGCTGACGTGATTCTTATTCCTGAAATACCCTTCTCCTATGAGGCGATCTGCAGAAAAATTGCTGATCGCCGCCTGCGCGGCAAAAAGTTTTCTATCATGGTTGTAGCAGAAGGAGCTAAGCTTCCAGACGGACGACATATCTTCCAGACGGAAGTAAAAGATAACCCCCACCATAATAAGCTCGGCGGAGTAGCTGAGATAATTGGCCGTGAAATCCAGGAATACTGTGGGGTAGAAACTAGGGTTACAGTACTTGGCCACTTACAGCGCGGCGGTACACCCACACCGTTTGACCGCATTCTTGGCACCCGCTTTGGAGTTAAAGCTGTCGAACTTGCTCTAAACGGAGAGTTTGGCAAGATGGTCTGCCTCTGTAGCAGCACCGTTCAGTCTGTATCGCTGGAAGCGGCAGTTGCAGAGCAAAAACTGGTGAAGCCGGATTGCGAGCTGGTTCGTGCCGCAAAATCTGTGGGCATTTCCTTTGGCGACTAGGGGTGAGACCATGTATAAAGTATTGACTGTAGCCGGTTCAGATTCTGGGGGCGGTGCCGGCATCCAGACCGATTTGAAAACATTCGCTGCCCTTGGCGTTTACGGCACCAGTGTAATTACAGCTTTGACGGCGCAAAACACCCAAGGTGTCCACGGGATCCATGCGGTACCGCCAGAGTTTATCGCTTGCCAACTAGAGGCAGTTCTTTCCGATATACCGGTCCACGCTGCGAAAACCGGCATGCTAGGCGATGCCGATGTGATTAGCATCGTAGCAAACATCCTGACCAAGTACCGAATCACAAACCTTGTGGTAGACCCTGTGATGATTGCCCAGAGCGGGCATAGACTCCTGCCAGAACATGCCGTTGATGCGCTGCGGGATAAACTGCTTCCTTTAGCCATGGTCGCTACGCCAAACTTACCGGAAGCGGAGATTCTTTTAGGCAGAGAAATCCTTTCTGTAGCAGAGATGGTGGCTGCCGCCCGAGAAATTCGCCGACTGGGTCCGCGCCACGTATTAATCAAAGGCGGACACCTTCGAGGCACAGAGATGGTAGATGTTTTCTTTGATGGCAAGGATGTACACTTGCTCAGTGAAAGAAAGCTTGACACCATCAATACCCATGGCACAGGCTGCACCTATGCTGCTGCTATTGCCGCCTATTTAGCCAAGGGATCAACTCCGCTAGATGCCTTCTCCAGAGCGAAAAAATTCATTACTAACGCAATTTCCCACGGTATTTGTGTGGGCAGCGGCTACGGACCCACCAACCCCATGGGAGCCTTATTTAATGAATTGGAGCTAGGACGCGTTTCACGGGAGCTAACAAGAGCACTTTCGCTGTTGCAGAAAACAAAACAAGTAGTCAATTTAATAGCAGCCGGCCGTACCAATCTCTTCTGCTCCCCAGAAGGAGCCGGTAGCTTGGCTGAGATCATCTCCTACCCGACCCCTCTGCTTATCTGTCACCGACAGATTGGCGCAGTGGGCGAACCAATTTATGACGGTCGCCTCTTTCCAGCCGAATACCTGCTGGCTGCTCACAAACAAAACCACCGTATACGTGCCATGATTAACTTGCGTCATTCCCCGGAAATAGCTTCAGCAATCAACGCGATAAGTTGGCAAGCAGTAACACTAAATACACCATTTTCAGCTCTCGCTTCTGTGCCAGAAGTTCTGATTTTAGAGGACACCCCGGACAAGGAGCCGCAGCTCATCCTTTTTGCCGAGACAGTTGAGGAAGTAGCCGAGAAAACCGCCGCACTCGCCCGTTCCTTCTGCGGTTGCTGAAGTTTTGCCTAAAAAAGCTAATTTTAATAGGCCCTTGGGTCTTATTTTTTTCCCTTGTCGTAGGGAATAGGGATATATTGAACGGCGGATCTGATTTTTATCGGCTGCGGGAAATGATCCATCAGTTCATAGATTTCTTGTGGCAGGAGACCACAGGCATTTAACCCCATCTCACCTAATTCTGTGCAGGTAATCGGGTAGTCATGGGTCCACCGGCCCTCCGTCAGCTGATTAGCAACTTCCTCGGCTTTCTCTGCACTCAGTCTTGCCAACAAAATTTCCTTGACGGTCTTTTTTACTTGTTTAATAGCTTTTTCCGCCACATCCGCCAAAATCAGCGTTTCATCATCTACCTCATTTACATCCTTAGCCTGAACTGCTTTCAAAATTGAGACAGCGGGATAGCGACCTAGCTGGGGATCGACCGGCCCTAATACTGCGTTACCGTCCATGACGATTTCATCCGCAGCCAGAGCAATCATAGTGCCGCCGGACATGGCATAATGGGGGACAAAAACTGTTACTTTGGCAGAATGTTTTTTTAGTGCATGGGCGATTTGCTCGGAAGCCAGCACAAGCCCACCTGGTGTATGTAGGAGCAGATCAATTGGCATATCAGCAGGGGTCAGGCGAATGGCACGCAGAATCTGTTCTGAGTCTTCCAAATTGATATAGCGAGTAATTGGAATACCAAACAGCGCAATCGATTCCTGGCGATGAATAAGAGTAATCACACGGGACTTGCGTTTTTCTTCCAGACTGCGAATTAAGCGAATCCGGGCGGCCTCCAGCCTTGCCTGCCGCAGTGCTGGAGTTAAGGCGGAAATAATAAAGAATAACCAAATAATTTGAAAAAAATTGAATCCTTCGCCCAAAATAGTCTCCTCCTTTAGATTGTCCAGCCAATTTCCAAACAGTCACCATGCTTAACAGAAGTAGTGAACTGAGCTTCACGGCCGTTAATCCGCATCACCAGTTTGTTCTGACCAAATGACGGTGTGGCCTGAAAGTTTATCATACTGAGGATATCAGCCATGGTAATTTCGTGGTTGACAACATTGATTTCCAGTCTATCCCCCGCGGCGAGAGGCGTTCCCAGAGGCACTTTCTTGCTATTTAAAGAAAAGTATACGTCTTTTAGAGAAACTTTCACAAGCTTGTCATTCACAGTCAATTCGATCTGGCGCGGCCGTTCTTCTGTAAGACAATCTACAGTAGGATAAGTTCCGTCATCAGCTATTTCCAGGACATCTCCTGCTGAAACGTTACTATCAGGTACTGAAACTTTGCCATTAACGCGGATAATTCTTGGCCCAAAGGGAATTTGTTTATCCTTGCCATTTACTGTCACGACGATAGAGCCGCCGCGTAATTCATCTGCTAAGCCTAGTTCGGTCAAGACCCAAGATAAGGGCATAGTTTTTAGAATACGTAGCTTGTCCCTGTCAAAGAGCTCTGAAACCAGCGTCAATTGTTCTTCTCCACGAAAAACTGGTGGCTGCAGTAGTTTCTCTTTGCCGTTAAGCAGCAGAGCAAACGGAGTAATACGGGTCAAAACCGCAGCAACAGAAGCTTTGGCGTCCGCGCCAGGTTTAGCCGAAACAAATAAGATTTTATCTCCTGCTGAAATGGTACTATCTAGGCTAACTATTTCACCGTTTGCCCAAATTTCCGCCATTTCCCCCATTTCTCCCTGAAAAAATGTGATCTGGCCGTTAATTTCCAAGCTCAGACCCCGCCCTGGCAGGCCAACCAGTTCCCGTGAACTTATACCTGCTGCTAGCAGTGCATCCGATACTCTGCTGTTGCCTAGATCCATCACATCCACCGCTTGGTTATTAACTTCCACCCGGTAAAAGTGAAGCGCATCACCTGAGATTGCAGTATGGGCGATTCCGAGCGGTGTAACCAACTCCGGACCTTGGTATCTTTTTGTTTTCCCAGGGAGCAAGCCTAGCATTTCTTTGCCTTTAATGGTGACCCGGCTTGGATCCATGGACAACTTATTTGCCAAAGCAGCTGTCAGCCCTGGTGTTAGACTGCCCCCACCTACGCAAAATACTACCTGCGGGGCAACCCCGTTTTTATCCAGAATTGCCTGAGCAATTTTCTCCACCAGAAAATCGATTGCTCCCTCAATCTCTTCCAGTATTTTTGCGGCGGGTAGGGAAACTTTTTCGTCAAGAATATTTTTAAACGTTAGTAAATCACTCTTTAGTAGTTTCCGTTTAATATCTTCTGCTGTCATGAAATTCAGCAACAATTTTTCCGCCAAAGCTTCGGTAATTTCATCCCCTGCTACAGAAACCATCTCATACGCAAATACTGTGCCATCTCTCGTGATCGCGAGATCTGACGTGCCGGCACCAATATCTACCAGAGCCACATTCAGTCGCCGCATCTCCTCCGGTACGACCATCCGCAGCGCAGCAATTGGCTCTAAAGTTAAGCTTTGCAACCTCAGCCCAGCCAATTCCAGTACACCCCGCAGAGAATCTACAACCACCCGCGGTAAAAATGTCGCTATCACTTCACAAGCAATCGAGCCGCCTCGTTGCCCAACTAAATTTTGAATCAAAGAGTTGTCGAGTTCATAACGGACCACACTATACCCAACACAGTTATGTTTTTCAGCAAAACTTGTTCTGCCAACATGTCCCGAAAAAAGTTGCTGCTGTGCTTGCTGAATGGCTGCATATTCCAGGCGCAGCACGTCCTCTGGCAGCAGGCGCTTAGATGATGCGGCCGGCAATTGTGCTCGGCCACGTTGCGTGTAAAGTGATCTGCCTGCGGCAGCCACAGCAGCCTTTGAAATTTTACATTGCCCCTTTTGTTGTAAGACTTGATGTACTTCAGAGACCACCTCTGCCACTCTGGGAATATCATGGATTTGCCCATCTAGCATGGCACGGGTTCTATGTTCCCTTGTTTCCACAGCCAGGATCTCAAACCCTTTCTCTTTCTTTTCCAGCAGCATGCCAGTCACTTTTCGCGTTCCTACGTCAAGGGCCAGCAAATGTTTATCGCTCATAAAGCACTCCCCACCAGTTTCTCTTGCATAGTTTAATTCTCTCCCCGGCCAGTGTTCTCCTTTTGTTTGGAAAATTATCTGGTTTTTCCTGATCACAGATTGGTTTCGCTCAAAGACATTTGATGAATTTTTGGCTCGTGAATATTCCTCTCTCGAGTGTCAAATACTAGAGAAGGAAATTACCACAAAGGAGGGATAAAATGCACCATCTTACACAACGCGAATTGATGTATCTGGATGACTTTCTAAAATCAGAACAGCTCACCTACAAGTCTATGAATTTTTTCGCAGACCAATGCACGGATCAGTCAGTAAAACAACTATGCCTAGACTGCGCACAATCCCACAAACATAACTTCCAGACGATGCTGAAACACATTAATAGCGGCACACTTCAATAATTTCACGGTCATTCTGCCAAAATTTTCAAAGGAGGGATAAAATGCAAAAACTTACGGATCAAGAAATTGCCCAATCTTTATTGAAAGAGGAAAAATTAGTTTGCGGGATGATTAACACAGCAATTCTGGAAGCAAAAAGTGATAATCTTCGGCGCGACTGGCAAAGCTGCTTGCAAAGCTCATATCAATTACAAAAAAAAGTTTTCGACACTATGAATCAACGAGGCTGGTATTCACCGGCGAAAGCAGATATGCAGCAGCTGACTCAGGTGCAAAATCAGTTTCAAAGCAGTCAAATGCAGTAAGTCAATGAGCAGAGAAAGGGTTTTACAGCCCTTTCTTTTTTTATGGTAATTCTGCCATAGTTTAAGATGCAACATTTTTCTGTTTAGGAGAAATACTAAAATGAGTAACACAGAATTTTTTCATCAAGGGGGTGTAACCAGATGTCTTTTATTCCTGAACCATGGAAGCATGAAGGAAATGAAGATATAGAAATTGCAGAGGAACTTTCTGCGCCGGAGGCACTGGACCCGCTACATGGAGCACAAGCGGCTGCTCGCGCATCTTTCTTCCGCCGTTATTGGGAAAAGTTATTAACTAGTAAGCATAGGTGAAGCTTGTGCAGACCATTTGTATCGCTATGGATGACAAAATGTTAGCTGCTGCACTGGCGGTGCCGAGAATCTCACGACCAATTTGTCCAGAAGAAACCTTGCGCATCCGGCAGCATTTCCACCAGGCTAGGAGCAGAGCATACCCGGCCTGGTACCTTTTTGGTTGCCGAGCGAAGGAAGTAGAAGGCCTTGTTGAGCTATATTTGCGGCAGGGGTATCAGGTTTTTCTTACACCTGCAAGCCTGTTGCAGCCAAAGATCCACTATCAAATCATTGATGTTCAGTTTTGTGGACTGTCCTTCTCTACGTATCAAGCACTCATTCGTCAACAAATTCAGGTATTGGGTTACCTGCCGGAGAAATTTTCATCCAAAGCAGTGTTGGCAGGCTACCTAAAAAAAAGTGGTGGACAAAAATACCTGCCTGCTCAGAAGGTCTATTACCACAACTCAGCCCTTTTTCTTCCACAAAGCAAGGACGGCGTGTACATCCTTAAATCTCCATTCGGCGCTGCAGGCCGTAATAATAACGGCAACCATTATACCGTCTGGCTAAGGGAGGCACTGGAAAAAGAGCTGCCGGCTGTTTTAGCCGGCTTGCCGGAAGGGGAAGGAGTCATCTGCAGTGAATTTATCATTACTAATGATCCGTCTGCGGCACATGCAGACCATGTCGTACATAAAATGCATTTTATTGGCGCCAAGCCTTACGGAACAATTTGTCAGCGGTTTATACACTGGTGTGACTGGCAGAACTTGCGCAAGCAGGGGGTTTTAGCGCTGCCCGACTTTATTGGTGAACCGTTCATTACAATTGGCACAGTAGAGCAAATCACTGGATTTTATGACTTTGCCGCGGCGCTGGCATTTCAAGCAGGTCGCATCATTTATTCTGCAGATTTTATGGTTCCAAGCGATGGTATTCCCCGTTTTCTTGAAAGCAATAAGCTGGGAGCCACTTTTGCCGAACGCTTTGATCCATCAATGCCAGCGCTGATTGATGCCTACGCTGATCTGCCTATTGGCAAGTTTTGACCGACTCGCAAAGATTCGACTCAAATTTTAAGAAGCGCCACTTTCCACAAATTTTTTTATTAACTTTCTCTGTTTTTCCATTTCCTTTAGCTCAATACGCCGAATTTTGCCACTGATAGTTTTTGGTAAGCTGTCTACATACTCAATTTCACGCGGATACTTATACGGAGATGTCAGTTCTTTTACGAAATCCTGCAGCTCTCTAGTCAATTCTTCGGAACCTTCATAGCCTGCTGCTACAACAATAAACGCTTTAACAATTTCACCACGAACCTCATCCGGGCTGGCAACTACCGCTGATTCTGCAACTGCTGGGTGTTCAATCAGAGCGCTTTCAACTTCAAACGGTTCAATTCTATAGGCAGAGCTGAGAATTGCATCGTCAACGCGGCTCACAAGAGTAATATAACCGTCTTCATCACAAACGCCGCGGTCCCCGGTAATATACCAGTCACCGCGCAGTGTCGCCGCAGTTCGTTCCGGTTCATTGTAATACTCCTTAAAGATGCCAACCGGACGCTCTGGCTTTACACGCACCGCAATATCCCCTTCTTGGTTAGCCTCAACTTGGTTGCCTTCGAGGTCAATTATCGCCACATAAAACCCTGGGGAAGGTTTGCCCATAGAACCTATTTTTAGATGATTTGCAGGAAAGTTAGCAACGAGTAACACTGTTTCTGTCTGACCGTAACCATCATAAATCATAGTTCCGGTGCCTTCTTTCCAAAGCTTAACAACTTCCGGATTTAATGGCTCGCCGGCGGCCACACAATGACGCAGGGTATTAAAGTTATAGCTCTTCAAGTTTTCCTGCACAAATAACCTGTATGCTGTCGGGGGGCCAGAAAGAGTAGTAATCGGGTACTTGCTAAGAATGCCAAGCGTCCGTTTGCCGTCAAACTTACCTGCGCTATCATGGACAAAAACACTTGCTCCGCAGTTCCAAGGACCAAAAAAACTACTCCAAGCTGCTTTAGGCCAACCGGTATCAGTCAAGTTCCAGTGCAGGTCACTCTCTGTCAAATCTAGCCAGAATTTTCCGGTAACACGGTGCCCGATCCCATACGAAGCATGGGTATGGACAGTCATTTTTGGCATACCGCTAGTACCTGATTTGAAATATATAAGAGCATTGTCATCTGACCGTGTGTTAACGGCCTCATATGTTTCGCACGCTTTTTCCAGTTCATCATCAAAAGACAACCATCCTTCACGCCGGCCGACTAAAACCTTAGTTTTCAATGTAGGACAATTTGCCGCTATGGCATCAACTTTTTCAGCAGTTTCCTCGTCCACAATTATGGCTGTCGCTCCAGAGGCAGCAAAACGGCTCTGAATGTCCTTTGCAGTAAGTTGTGCGGAGCCAGGCGAAATTACCACACCAGAGCGAAGAGTAGCAAGCATTGAAATCCAAAATGCAGGCCGTCTCCCTAAGATAACGATAATTCTTTCACCTGGCAGAATATTATTTGCTTTGAAAACATTAGCCAGCTTGCAGGAAAGCTTGGATAATTGTCTAAATGTGAGCTTTGTTTCACTGCCAAAATCATCTATAACCCATAGGGCTAACTTATGCGGATCTTCTCCCCAGCGGTCAAACTCATCGCGTGCCCAGTTAAAGTATTCCGGTACTTCCAGCTGAAAGTTTCGGTAAACTTCATCGTAATTTTTCATATTTGCCACAGGCAATTCCTCCTCCTCCAGATAAATAATAATAATATTCCAATAATTTAAGTCAAAAAAAATGTTGTCTTTCCTCGATAGAACATTATATCACAAATTTAGCTTCCCTGTTTATGCTGTTTGTTTTATACTTACTTCAAAAACAGGGAAGCTAAGCGGTTAAAGCGAATATTAAATAGAAATCAAGAATAGATCGCAGGAGGTTTGTCATGCAAATTATTACGCTGTCAGAAGAAACGGCGATTCACTACGGCGCACTTTGGAATGGTGTCGATACGGAAATTGCGGGTCCGGGAACTCTCTTTACAACAGCTGGGCTGATCAGTGACCAGCCGGGCTATCAGCCAAACTCCTTAAACTTTAGCCATCTTACGCTCATGCCTGCAATGACCGACTGCCATGTCCACCTGGCAATGCCCTATGAAAGCAGCGATTCATTTGCTGAGCGGGTAAATACTACCCTAATGGCCGGAGTAGCAGCCGTCCGTGAGGCAGGTTCCCGCAACGAAACTTTCTTTAGCGACCCACGCCTGCTGATTGCAAACTGTTGCCGTGCCATCAGTAAGAAGGGTTACTACGGCAGCAATCTTAGCAAAGCTGTGAGCTCTTTGCCGGAAGCGTTAACTGAAATAAACCGTCTTGCATCCCACGGGGCACAGCATCTCAAGCTGATAACTTCAGACGTTTTTAGTTTCAGTCAATATGGAGAAACTGGTCCTTTGCCTTTTACCCAGACTGAACTCACGGCAATGACGGAACTGGCAAAAAAACTTGGTCTGGCAGTAATGGCGCATGCCAGCGGAGACGAAGCGGTGCGCCGCTGCATTGCAGCCGGAGTCAACTCTATTGAACACGGCTATTTTATGCAGGAAGAAACACTGCCGGAACTGGTAAAGCACGATATAGCTTGGGTTCCCACATTAACGCCGGTGGCAGTCCACCTGAGCAATCCTCACTTATCTTCCCTGCTCTCCCCATCTGAAAAAAATACGATCAGTCGTTCTCTTGAGCGACAGATCGAAATGGTTGGCCTAGGTGGTGCCCTAGGAATACGCATCGGCGCAGGAACTGATGCGGGAGCAAAAGGTGTTCCTCACGGCTCCTCCCTAGTCGGCGAAATCAAACTGTTCCGCCAGGCTGGACTAACAGGGTCTCATGCTCTGAAAGCCGCCACATCTGACGCTGCCAAAATCTGCGGTTTTAAAAATCTTGGTGTTATTCAACCTGGTAACAGGGCACTACTCTTGGCCGTAAGGGGAAATCCATTAATGCAGCCGGAAATATTGGCACAGCCCGAAGTGCTGTTGCTAGCTTAATAGAGTTTCAACTCCGGGGCAAACTAAACAAAATCGCTTGGAGGGTAATATGAACCATATCTGCCCATACTGTAACGGACTAAAAGTGCTGGAAATCATTTGTCCGTCCTGCGGCACTGTCCTGGATGATTGCGGCACACTTCAGGAAACACTAGGACCCTACGCGCCATATGAAGAAAGTACTTTAAGTAATGCACAATTTGACTGCGTACATCAAGTTTATTGCCAAAAATGTGAAATTAAATACTTCTACACACTTCCTGAATAATTATATTTGCCTCTGCTTAAATATGCAGTTTAACTGGAAGACTCTAAGCACCCATGCTCTTTTTGTTCTTACCCTGCAAATATTCTTCGTAAATATACATCAACTCTTTATCAAAGAGAGTCCTCTTTAAGTCAACGGCCGCAGAACGAACCATGGCAAGCATTTCTCCTGCCACATCATCAGAGAGCACAATGCCGTATTCCTGAAATTTCAACACAATAGACCGGCTGCCGGAATGCTTGCCAATGATAATCTGACGTTCCAACCCCACTTCTTCCGGATGAAAAGCCTCATAGGTAGCGGGATGCTTGATAACGCCATCAGCGTGTATTCCCGATTCATGAGCAAACATGTTGGTACCCACAATTGGCTTGCAAACCGATAAAGTCCGTCCGGAAGCAAGAGCCACATATTCAGAAATTTCACGAAGCTCCCGCGGCTTCACGTGGACGTCGATTTCATAAAGATATTTAAGTGCCATAACTACTTCAGCAAGAACGGCATTACCGGCTCGTTCGCCAAGGCCGTTAACGGTGACACCTACCAAAGAAGCACCGGCTCTCACTCCGGCCAGGGCGTTAGCTGTGGCCATGCCAAAATCATTATGTGTATGCATTTCAATGTTCATACCAGTAATCTCAATTAGCTGCCTGATCACGTCATATGTTTTAAACGGCTCCAAAATCCCTACTGTATCGCAAAAACGCAACCGGTCAGCACCACACTCTTTGGCGCGCAAGATAAACTTAATTAGGAAGTCAAAATCGCTGCGTGAAGCATCTTCAGCGTTGACAGAAACATATTTATGATGTTTTTTAGCAAAATCAACCGCCTTTGCCATGTTGTCAAGTACCCATTCACGAGATGTCTGCAGCTTATGAGTAATATGGATATCGGATGTGGAGATGGAAATAGCCAGTGAATCTGTTCCGCAGTCCAGTGATTCCTTGATGTCGTCAATATTTGCACGGTTCCATGCCATAATACTTGCGTCAAGGTTCAAATCCACAATTGCTTTAATCGCTTCTTTTTCATCGCCGCCCATCACAGGAATCCCTACTTCTAACTGATGAACCCCAAGGGAATCAAGCATTTGAGCAATCCGAACTTTTTCTTTATTTGAAAATACCACGCCGGCAGTCTGTTCACCGTCGCGCAACGTAGTATCCACAAGCATAACCTCATTATTCTTCATTCCTTCAAAAAAACGCTTCATAATAAATACCCCCTTTTTTCTTAACTGAATATTGCAGTAACATTCACTTTTTGACCACCATATTGTTTCTGTGCACAGCCTCCGAGCAGACACGTTGTAGCACTTCAGCCGCTTTTTCAGTCCGCAACCCTTTCACCTTTGTGAGTTCCGGTGCACTGTAATTCACAAGTCCCCTGGCAAATTCATTGCCACAGCAATCCTCAATTACGACCATCTCACCCAATTCAAAATCTCCGAATACTTCCAAAATGCCGCTAGGCAACAAGCTTTTTCCCTCTATCAGTAGAGCCTTCCTTGCTCCATCGTCAACGACCAGTCGGCCGTGGATTGCTTGCCCGTAAGCTATCCAGCGCTTCCTGCTCTCCAAACATTTTTCTTGAACGCAGAAAAATGTCCCCACGTCCTCGCCTGTTAGAATCTGCTGCAGTACATCGGGCCTAGCACCGTGCGCGATCACCATGGGTATCCCAGAATTTGTTGCCACCTCAGCAGCTATCAGCTTAGTAATCATCCCGCCGGTAGCCAGAGATTCAGAGCTCTCTCCCGCCAATTTCCGGATTTCCGGCGTTATTTGTTCTACCACGCTGATTATCTTTGCACTGTCATCCACTTTCGGATTGGCAGAATACAACCCATCAATATCGGAAAGGAGAACCAACAAATCGGCATCCAGAATACTGGCAACCATGGCAGAAAGAGTATCATTATCGCCAAACTCAATTTCCTCTACAGCCACCGTATCATTCTCGTTAATCACAGGTACAGCTCCATACTGCAGCAAAGACAACAGCGCATTGCGCGAGTTCAAGTATCTCTTCCTGTCATTAAAGTCATCACGGGTTAGAAGTACTTGCGCCACCACCAACCCGTATTCTGTAAACAGCTTTTCATACATCTGAATTAACAAACCTTGACCAATCGCTGCCACCGCCTGTTTTTCTGGAGTGGTTTGCGGCTTGCTTGGTAGTCCAAGCCGCCCTATACCGGCGGCTACCGCGCCGGAAGAAACCAAAACCACCCTCCGGCCTTGATTGGCTAAATCAGCCAATTCTCGCACCACTTTTTCCATCTGACGCAAATTCAATTTGCCTGTGGAGTGGGTTAAAGTTCTTGTCCCCACTTTAACTACCACAGTTTTTGCTTCCTTTAGAGAATTTCTGCGAGAATCCATTAGTCACCTAACTCCCTAGAACGCTCCGTTGCTTTCTTGACAGCTTTTTGCACTGCGCCGCGGAAGCCATCTTTCTCCAATGAATATAATGCTGCCGCCGTAGCTCCCCCCGGTGATGTTACCATCTCTCGCAGCACCGCCGGATGCTCCTCTGTCTCCAGCACCATCTTTGCCGCACCAAGTACTGTCTGCGCAGCCATTTCCAAAGCCATGGCCCGCGGCATTCCGCCCAGCACACCGCCGTCTGCCAAAGCTTCAATCAGCAAATAAACATAAGCCGGACCACTCCCGCTCAAGCCTGTAACAGCATCCAGCAACTTCTCCGGCACAATATGCACCATCCCCAGTGTTTCCAGCCAGGAAGCCACTTGGTGCACATCTTCGTCCTCCACATGCGCGCCAGTGCTAAGCGCCATGGCTCCCTCACCGACTTGGCATGGAGTATTGGGCATCACGCGAATTACCCCTACTTTGCTTGTAAAACATTGTTCAATTTCTTTAATACTTATTCCCGCCGCCACAGAGACGATAACTTGTCCGTCAATCATTATTGGTGCGATATGCCGTAATAATGGCTTCATATCTTGCGGCTTTACAGCCAGAAAAATTACCTTGGCGGCCAAAGCCACATCGCGCGCATCCAAAGCAGCTTGAATACCAAAGGCGTCAGACACCCCATCCAGCTTTACCTTGAGAGTATCGAAAGCCACAATTTCTGCAGGAGCAACCCCTTCAGCCAACAAGCCCTTCAGAAGCGCTCCACCCATAGTCCCAAGGCCAATAAAACCTATCTGCCCCATTGTTTCACCTCCTGTAAAATATCAAGCCAAGCGATTTCCTCTATTCTATTACACCTGCAACCCATTTTCAAGATATAACACCTATTAATAAGTTTCTTGAAGGATAATGTGCTATCGGCGAAGAATAAGAAAAAAATTCAAAACAAAATCCAGTAATCATAGCTGGAAATATTTTATGGTAGGTGGAATCAATGAAGTACACATTTTTACAAATAGACATTCAAGCTAAAATTGCGACAATAACTATCAACCGCCCCGAGGTTCTTAACGCTCTGAAGTTTGAAGTGCTTGGTGAGCTGCGTGACGCCATGCTCGCTCTACAGGATGATGCAGATGTAAAGGTCGTTATAATTACAGGCGCCGGGCCAAAAGCATTTGTGGCAGGAGCAGATATTGCTGTTATGGCAGAATTGGGCTCGCTGGAAGCACGCAAATACATCCTTGCCGGCCATGAAACTTTTGACTTAATTGCCGGCTTTCCTAAACCGGTAGTAGCCGCTGTCAACGGATTTGCCTTAGGCGGAGGATGCGAACTGGCACTTTCCTGTGACTTCATTTATGCGGCAGAACATGCACGTTTCGGTCTGCCGGAAATCACACTGGGTATTATTCCTGGTTGGGGTGGTACGCAACGCCTGCCACAGCGCATAGGCAGCGGATTAGCAAAAGAAATGATCTACACCGGGAAAGTGATTGATGCCGCAGAGGCAAAGGCTATCGGCTTAGTAAACAAGCTTTTTCCGGCAGAGGGTTTCCTTGATGCCGTAAAAGAAGAACTACAGGCCATTGTCAGTAAAAGCATTGTGCCGCTGATCATGGCAAAAGCCGCAGTTAATACCTATTTTGACGGAGGCGGAGCTGCAGGTAAAGCTATGGAAATCCAGTCCGTTTGCATTTGTTTTTCCGCTCAGGATCAAAAAGAAGGCATGGCTGCCTTTCTGCAGAAGCGCAAACCAGAGTTTACAGATAAATAAATTCACATTTTTGCTGCCACTTTGCTGCTTGGCATCAGGTGTTTTTTTTAAAGCCGGTCGGCTTTGTCTAGAAAAATTGTTCCGACAGTTTGACTTTAGCTTTGGCGCGCACAACGTTTGACAAACCCCAAAACTTACGCTACAATAACTATGGATGCAGGGGAGTAGCTCAATTGGTAGAGTAGCGGTCTCCAAAACCGTTGGTTGCAGGTTCGAGTCCTGTCTCCCCTGCCACAATAAAAAGTAACCAAACACCGCAATTTTTTGCGGTGCTTTTTATAGAATAGGAAATTATATCGTTCAGGGAAGCTACGATCCTATGCGTTGGGGTTTTTCTTGCTACCCTCACTTTTTCTGCTAATTGTCCGGTCGCTGATTATAATGGGAGGTGCCTTTGATGAGCAAAGCTGTCGTCCTACTGTCCGGCGGGATGGATTCAGTTACAGTGTTGGCCTTGGCAGCCAAAGAAAATGAGGAAGTATATGCTCTCTCTTTTGACTATGGACAACGGCACAGCAAGGAATTAGCATGTGCCCGTTGGCAGGCTGAGTATTTTGCTGTAAAAGACCACGTGTTGCTTGAACTGGATATGCGCCCGATAAGCGGTTCATCGCTGCTAGACAAGGCGATTGCTATTCCTGATGAAGAAGCTGACTGTATCCCCAATACTGTAGTCCCTGGAAGAAACATGATTTTTTTGTCCTTTGCAGCAGCTTACGCAGAGACTAAAAAAGCCGAAAAAATCTACCTGGGGGTAAGTCAATTGGACTATTCCGGCTATGTTGATTGTCGTGAATCATTTGTAAGAGCTATGGAAAAAGCAATCAACGAAGGCATTACATGGTGTGCTGAAGGGCAAGGCATGATCAAGGTGATAGCCCCTTTCATGCACATGTCCAAGGTTGATGAGCTAAAAATTGGACATGAATTAGGCGTCGACTATTCTAAAACATGGACATGCTACAAAGGCGATGAACAGGCTTGCGGCGAGTGCCCAAGTTGTAGGCTAAGACTTAAAGCCTTCAAAGAAGTTGGCTTAATTGATCCCATTATTTATAAAGAAGAGGTTTGCAAATGTTAAGCATAACCAAAACATTTAATTTTGATTCAGCCCACTGGCTAACAGATTATGAAGGTTCTTGCGGCCAACTACATGGTCATAGATTCAAATTGGAAATAACTGTAGCCGGAGAGCTAGTCGATGGTATGGTGATGGATTTCGGTGAACTAAAGGAGATAGTCAAACCTGTAGTAGAGCAGTTGGATCACAAATGCTTGAATCATATTTTGCCTTTCAGAACTACTGCTGAAAATATCCTTGGATATGTAGTCAATGAGGTCGCCGGCAAACTGCCAGCGAGAGTCAGTTTAAAAAAGGCACGCTTATGGGAAACCCCAACCAGTTATGCGGAATGGGAGAAGTAAGATGCGGGTGGTTGAGATTTTTAACTCTATCCAGGGAGAAGGCGCTTATACCGGTTATGCAGCTTCTTTTGTCAGGTTGGCTGGATGCAACTTACGCTGCCACTGGTGCGATACAAAACAAAGTTGGCATCTCTCTGATGGTTATGAGCTAGCAACCATTGAGATAGCAGATAGATGTCGGCGCCGCATAGTCATCATCACCGGCGGAGAGCCATTGCTTCACGATTTGTCACCTTTAGTTACCATCTTGCATGACCGTGGGCAGCGGGTGCATTTAGAAACCAACGGCACATTGCCTTTACCTGACGGCATTAACCTAAATTGGGTCACAGTCTCCCCTAAGTTCCTTAGCGGCTATACACTGAAACCGCAAAAAATTGATGAAGTAAAGCTGGTAATGGATGAACATGTGAATGACCGGTTGATCGCTCATTTGCTAAAGAATTATTCGCTCGTTTATCTGCAACCGGAGAGCATGAACCCCCAAAGTATTAGTCGCTGTTTGGAGTACATAGACAAATATCCAGAGTTAAAACTAAGTTTGCAGATTCATAAAATTTTAAACATAAAATGATGAGTTTTTTTGTTTATAATCAGCTGATTTATCCTCGCAACCGCGATACAGAGAGTATTGACATAGTTTTCCATCTATGGTAATGTCTAAGCAGAACATATGTTCTTACTGATCCCCAATGAGGCCAATTTATTCTCGATATGTTTGTTTTAAATTATCTGAAATTGGGAGGTATTCAGGATGGAAAAAATTCTTCAACAAATCCTTGAAAAGGTGAATTCTCTCGACGAAGGTCAAAGCGCTATCTTAGCCCGCATGGATAATCTTGAAGAAGGCCAAAACGCAATTCTTGTCCGTTTGGATAATCTTGAAGAAGGCCAGCACAAGCTTGAAGCTAAACAGGACATTATGCAACTAGAAATTAATGAGCTTCACAGAAAGGTAACAGTCGTTTTTGAGCAGACAGCGCAGTTAACTGAGTTTAAAATGGAGATACTTCAGTTTAAAAGTAATACAGTGAAGACATTGCGCCGTCATGAGACTGATATAGAATTCCTAAAAAAGGTATACATTCGCTAGTCTTCCCACTTCTCAAACCAGAAGATAATGCAGTCGCCACCCATTTCCTGCTCATATATTTCTCCATACTTTAAGCTGAGGGCATTCTCGCAATAAGGGCAATAGATGGGTTCTTTATTTAAGTTTTCCTGTTTAGCAAAGTGGCTTAAATCTTTTTTACATTCCGGGCAGTCAACATAATAAAACATGAGATCCCCTTTCTTACTGGTTAGATTTGTCCGTTTTTATTTCGCCAGCAGCAAAGCTTTTCCTGCTTATCCACTGTGGTGAAGGGTTTGCCGTGATATTGTTGCTTAAACTAGGAAGGCCTTCCGGCATTTCTTTTACCCCGGGCCTTAAATTGTAAATTCTGTAAACTTGAATTTTTTCACCCTTGACGGTTAGATTGAGCAGCAGCGCCATTCTGTGCATAAACAAATTGTCTTTGGCAAACCAGAGATAAAGTTGCAACTTATCAAGGGTGGCATCTTCCTCAAAGTGAGTCAGTACTTGCAACTTTGGGGACGGAATCTGCAGGAAGTATGTTTGACATGCAATATTTTCCACCAACCTTACCGGGCCTGCAACAGCACTGACTTGCTTGTCGGAGAGCAGTATTGACAGAAGTGCAAATGGATCCATTACTAAAAAAGATAACCCGTCAAGCTCAGCTGCTTCTACCTCCTGCCATTCATCGATAACTTCACTGCCTTTCACAAAAAACTGTTCCTGGTTACCGTATATTTCCAGGTCGTACGACTCAATTTCTCCATAAATAAGACCGTCAATTATCTGTCCTCTAAAACGCAGTGAATAACCTGGTCCTCTTTCTTCCACCACCAGTCTGTAATCATTAAATTCTGCGGCTGATGACACCTTGTTTAGGATAATTTCCCGGCTGATGGTCGGATTTGCATCTTTCTCCTGTCGGCTGGAGTAAATTATTAGCCAAGACACCACAAGAACTCCTGCCGCCAATAAAAAGAGCAGTAATTGCCTAACAATTTTAACTTGTTTTTTGGAAATTTGCGGAGCTTGTCTCACCGGTGCACCTCCAAATTTACATTTCAGTGCAGTCTATGAAACCGGCGAGCAAAATAACACAAGAAAAGTAGTAGGGCGGATTCGCCTTTAAGACCGCGGGTGCTCAGGAACGAAGTTCCGCCGAAGGGGCGGGTTTTATACCCGCCCTTGCAGATAAATAAAGCGCGAAGCGTCTTTTTTACTGCCCTCACTAGGAAGGGTTTTTTGTTTTTTCGGAAAGCAATTCGCCGCCGACACCCACATCTTCTCGGGCCACATCACGCAAATAAACAACAAAACTGCTTTGTGGTAATCCGGTGGCCTGGCTTGCAACTTCCGTAAACTCTTTAACTAAAATCCTTTTCTTTTCTGTTGACAGTTTTGGACCGTAGAAAAAAATGGTAGGCATCATTTTCCCTCCTGTGTTTTTTCTAATTCTTGAATTATTTGTAAGGCGGAACTAGTCCCAAGCCTTGTCGCCCCTACTGCCAGCAGCCTTAGTGCAAGCCGGGCATCCCGAATCCCTCCTGAAGCTTTAATGCCAAAGCCGGGAGCCGCCTCCGCTAACAAGCGGATATCATCTTCTGTGGCGCCGCCAAAAAAACCGGTGGATGTTTTTAGCATGTCGGCTCCGCTCTCAACAGCTATCCGGGCTGCCAACCGCTTTTCTTTTTTCTCTAAAAGTGCAGTTTCCAAAATCACCTTTAATGTAGCGCCGGCAGTAACCCGACGAACCAAAGCAATTTCTTCGCTTACTATGCTTAGCAGGCCTTCTTTAATTGCCGCAATATTAATCACCAAATCGATTTCTCCGGCGCCGTTTTGTACTGCCTCTCCAGCTTCAAACACTTTAACGGCGGTGGTATTGGCTCCTAAAGGAAACCCGGCCACAGCAGCCACAGCTACGCCCGAACCAGAAAGGAGTCGCGCCGCATTTGTCACATGCCACGGATTTATGCAGACAGCAGCAAAGCGAAACTCTTTGGCTTCCGCACACAGCCGAGTTATCTCCTCTCCTGTCGCATCAGGTTTTAACAGTGTGTGATCAATTGTAGCGGCAAAGCGGTTAATCTCCATCACTCATCACCCTCTCCTTTAATTACAGCCAGCGGTCTTAACCGTGCCACAATATTTGTCAGGCCGATTTCATTTAATGTGGCCACAACTTCACTGATATTTTTATAGGCAAATGGCGCTTCATCAAGAAGTTGCCGCAGATTTCTGGTATTGAGCATTACTTCGCCCATGGAAGATAAAAAAGCTTCCGTAGTAATGTTTTTGCGCGCATAGGAGCGCGACATCACTCTGCCTGCCCCATGATTGACAGAGCAAAATGTCTCGCGAACCGCATTCCTGCCTGTTAAAATATAGGACGGCGAATTCATGCTGCCGGGAATAATAGCGGGATGCCCAGTATTTTTATAACGTTCCGGATTTTGCGGATGCAGGGGTGGCAGTGCCCTGGTGGCTCCTTTCCGGTGGACGAGCAAGTTTTGCTCAAAATGTTCTTCAAACTTTGCAATATTATGAGCAACGTCATATACCACATTAAGTACTACGGAAGAGCCAAAAATGTCGACAAATGCATCACGAACGTCGTGAGTAATAAGCTGACGATTGGCAAAAGCAAAGTTGACGGCACAGGCCATGGCTGCCAAATAGTCGCGTCCTTCCTTTGAATTAATGGGGCAGCAGGCCAACCCCTTAGTAGGAAGGTCAATCCCGTAGCGCCGCGCCGCTTTTGCCATAATCTCTGTGTAATCAGTACAAATCTGATGTCCAAACCCGCGGCTGCCGGTATGAATCATGACGGTAACCATTCCTTTTTGCAGACCAAAAGTAGTAGCAGTATCACTGTCTTCCACCTCATCCACATAACCAAACTCCAAAAAATGGTTCCCGCCTCCCAGCGTAGAGAGTTGTGCCGCTCTTTGCAGAGCACGTGGTGGCACGGCTGCCGGGTCTGCACCTGCCAGCCGTCCACCTTCTTCAGTGCACTCCAGATCATCAATCCTACCGTATCCTCTCTTTACCAGCGCCAAGGCACCATCCACCAAAACATGTGGTAAGGCCTCCCGACAGAGGCTGTCGTGGCGTGATTTGCGGCCAATACCAGTAGGCACTCTCGCTTCCACCGCCTCCATCAGAGCGCGCATAGTTGGTTTGTCTAAAGCAGCAAGAGAGATATTAGTAGAGAGCAGACGCACACCACAGTTAATATCCATTCCTACTGCGCCGGAAGAAACCACACCGTCTTCAGCCCGCATCGCCAACACCCCTCCGATCGGCAAGCCAAAACCTGCGTGAATATCCGGCATGCCCAGTACGGGACCAAAAACACCTGGAAGGGTGGCAGCATCGCAGAGTTGCTGAAGTTCCTGACCGCCATTTTGCAGCTTGGTATAAAGTTGCTCATTCAAAAAAATAAGGGCATCCACCCTCATTGCTCCCTCTCTAGGCAACAAATAGCGGTTATGCCCTTGTTTGATAAAAGTGGGCAAAAGATTCACCCCCTATACTTCATAAATCGAAAATGTTAATTCGTTATCCTTTTTTGCTAAGCCAAACATAAGGTTGTGGGTTTTTAGATTCCGGTTTAGGAAGTCTACTACCCGATAAAATTCTTCATTGTTCTTAAGCTTTAGAGTTGCCATAAGTTCTAGTTTGCCTTTGCTCTCCATTTTTGCCACTTCCCCTTGCCTAAAGTTCAATGTTCCATCCTTTAAGGCTATCGATAAGTTTATAATTAGTAAGATCGTGCTGAATAGGCGTTATGGATATTTTAGACTGTTTGATAGCTGCCACGTCACTACCTTCGTCATGCTCGGCATCAACAAGTTCTCCTGCCAGCCAATAGTAACTCCTGCCGCGCGGGTCAGACCTTTTTTCAAAAGCATTTTTATATTGCCTAACACCCAATTTAGTGATGACGATGCCTGAGACCTTCTCCCTGTCGCAACCCGGAACGTTAACATTCAAGAGTGTGTCACAAGACACTCCCTGTTTTAAGAGCACAGAGGCCAATCGTGCCACAAATTCGGCGGCGTATTCAAAGCGCGGTTCGTAGTACTCTGTCAGGCTTACGGCGATGGCAGGTATACCGAGAATTACCCCTTCAATAGCGGCTGACACAGTTCCGGAATAGAGCACGTCAGTCCCTAAGTTAGCGCCCCTGTTTATCCCTGAAATAACAAGATCCGGCCGATACGGCAGAATTGACTCTACTGCCAGCTTTACACAGTCTGCCGGCGTACCGTTCACAGCCCAGGCCGGCAAATCAGTCGAATGCAGGAACTTCACACTTTCGGCGCGTAACGGCCGGTGCATGGTTATGGCATGACCTGTGGCGCTCTGTTCATGGTCTGGTGCAACCACATGTATTTCGGCAACCTTCCTGACTTCTCGGGCAAGGACATGCAAACCTTCAGCAAAAATACCGTCGTCATTAGTTAGAAGTATGCGCAAGCCAATCCCCCCGTTGATTACAAACTTCTTTCAATTATAGTTTATACCATTCTCTGTGTCAATTTTGGCGATATCAGAAAAAACGTATAAGAAACTTGGCAAATTCAAAAACTAAGTTAATACATCAAGGAGGTGAAACGATGAAAAACAGACGTATAATGTTAACACTGAGTCTTCTCCTAATTGTCACGCTGCTGATCAGCGGATGTCCGCCATTCCGCCGGCCGGAACCTGAGCGCCAACCGGCACCTGCGCCGGCGCCTGCTCCGGAAATTCAGGCTCCCCAACAACAGCCCGCCGTACCTGCTCCAGACCTAAACATCCAACCACGACAGCCGGGGCCAGAGGCAATGGATCTGGCGGAACAGATTGCTGATGCCGCCACAAGAGTAGAGGGTGTTGACACCGCCGTAGCATTAGTAATCTCTAACCTCGCTATGGTAGGGATTACATTGGATCGAGGGACAGCCCGCAATGAAGTTGAAATCAAGAGAGAAGTTGCCAAGATTGTGGAAGAACGACAACCCCGTATCGCAAGTGCATACGTCTCCGCTAATCCCGATATTATCCGACAGTTGCAAGAAATTAGCCGCGGTATTCAACGAGGTGAACCAATCAGTACATTCTTTGAGCAAATTGGCGAAGTTTTACGGCGCATGCGAGCAGAGACCAACACCTAAAATTGCCACGAAGCCCGGGTCTTCCCTGGCTTCATTTCTTATAACACACGAAATTGTTCTATGCAGTTATTCTTGCCTACTGAACTAAATGCAAAGCGCGCTGTTGCGCTTGAAAAATAATTTTTTCCTCATCTAATGTGGTTAGTTGCCCATTTTCTAACAGTACCTGCCCATTTACGATTACCATAACAATGTCTGAAGGTTGAGCAGCATAGACCAAATGAGCCACAAGGTCATGTTGTGGCGTCAAATGAGGCCGCTGTAGATCCATCAAAATTAGATCAGCCTTCATCTCCGGCGCTACAACCCCCACCTTCTCCAGAAATACTGCTTTGGCGCTTTCCCGGGTAGCCATAGCCAACGCTTTCCGGGCAGAAACAACAGTCGGGTCCATGCGAATGCCCTTGTGAATCAGGGCGGCAAGGCGCATCTCTTCCATCATATCCAAATTATTATTGCTGGCTGCGCCATCCGTACCAAGACCCACAGTTATGCCACGACTTAGTAGATCAGGCACTGGTGCAATACCACTGCCCAACTTTAAATTGCTGCCCGGATTATGAGCCACATGAACATTAAATTCTTTTAAAATATCCATTTCTTCCCCACTAAGATGGACACAGTGAGCTGCCAGCACAGGTCTCTCGAGCAAACCGATATTTTTTAGCAGCACCGTGGGCGAGACACCATATTCTTTTGTAATACGCTCCACTTCATCATTGGTCTCCGAAAGATGAATATGAATCGGTACAGCCAAAGCCTCCTGCAAGGCCATGACGCGCCGCAAAAAATCCGGCGGACAGGTATAGGGAGCATGCGGTCCCAGCATGGTGGTAATCCGGCCATTTCCCCGGCCCTGCCATGTTTTCACAAACTGTTCACTTTCCTCTAGACCTTTTTCTGCCATCTGTCCGCTACCGATCATACCCCTGGCTAAAACTGCTCTGATACCGGCTTCTTCCGCTGCCTCCGCAACCTGATCCATAAAAAAGTACATATCTGTAAAAGTGGTGGTGCCGCATTTGATCATTTCAAGAATGGCCAACATCGTACCCCAGTAAACGTCTTCGCGTTTTAACTTTCCTTCCGCCGGCCAAATACGTTTTTCCAGCCAATCCATCAATGGTAAATCATCAGCATAAGAGCGGAATAATGTCATAGCCGCGTGACCATGGGCATTAACAAAGCCGGGCAACAAAAGCTTACCCTGGCCGTTGATCACTCGGTCAAAGTTTTCTTCCCATAACTTCTGTGGGCCAACGTAAGAAATGGTCTGTCCGTCCATCACCACATCCGCATCGCAAATAATCTCGTGGTTATCCTGTAAGGTGATGACGGTTACTTCGCGTATCAGCGTTTTCACTTTTTTACCTCCCCCGCTTACCTGGCCCGTATGACGTAAGATAAAAGCTGCGCATCTTCATAATATCATCTTCACTCAAGGAATACACCGGTCCCAACTGGCGGGCAAACAAAACTGCTTGAGCAGTTTTCTCCACAATTTGACATACTTTCAACGCTTCGTTCAATGTAGCAGAAACCCCCACAAGGCCATGACTTGCTAAGATAACCGCACTTTTTGCACCCAAGGAATGCACAGCGTTTTTTGCTAATTGCTCAGTTCCTGGCAATGCATAATCCGCCACATCCACACCGCCGCCCACAACCTGCACCATATCTTCCACCACAGGCGGAATAGACAGGCGTGCAACAGCAAATGCTGTGGCGTAGACGCTATGGGTATGAACAATCGCCCCCACATCCGTCCTTCCGGCAAAAATAGCTGCATGCAAGCGCCATTCCGACGACGGCTGCCAAAAGCCTTCAAGAACCTGCCCATCCAGTGAGATACTGACTAAATCCTCCGGTGTAAGCAGACTATAATCCATGCCGCTTGGCGTAATTAGCATCCTGTTTTCGCCTTCCCTGACAGAAACATTCCCCCACGTACCCAACACCAAATTATCACGGCACATCAGTTGCGTCGTCTCAATAACTTCTTTCCTACCGGCGGTCATACCCCGCCTCCTTAAAGAATGATTGAAGCTTATCTCTGGTGGGACAGTAGATAACTCCGGCTTCAGTAATAATAGCCGTTAAATAATTAGCAGGTGTAACGTCAAAAGAGGGATTATAGCAGCCTACGCCCTCCGGTGCAATTCGCTTACCGTAAAAATGAGTAAGCTCTGTCTCGCATCGCTCCTCAATAGGAATTTCCTCACCGGTTTCTAAAGTTAAGTCAAATGTTGAAAAGGGGGCGGCCACATAAAACGGCAGCTGATGAGCCGCAGCTAATACCGCCAGGGAATAGGTGCCGATTTTATTTGCGGCATCGCCGTTAGCAGCAATCCGATCGGCTCCTACAATTACCAGATCAATTTTCTTTTGCTTCATTAAAAATCCAGCCATATTATCGGCAATTATAGTCACGGAAATATTTTCACGGCTCAGTTCCCATGCTGTGAGCCTAGAACCCTGCAGGTATGGGCGAGTTTCGTCTGCATAGACACTGACCTGTTTACCGGCCGCCACAGCGCTGCGAATAACTCCAAGCGCAGTACCATAGCCTACGGTAGCCAATGCGCCCGCGTTGCAGTGTGTAAGCACTCTGGCATTGTCAGGGATCAGTTCCGCACCAAAATCACCAATCTTTTTATTGATCTCCCGGTCTTCCTGGGCAATCTGTTTTGCTTCCATCAGCAGAATCCCTGCAATTTGTGCGGGAGAACTGCCAACTTGGCTTTTTGCCACCTTCAACATTCTCTCAACCGCCCAAGCCAAATTTACTGCGGTGGGCCGTGCTGACTTCAATCCCGCTGCCGCCATTGTCATTCCGGAAAAAAAAGCAGTTGCATCAGCGTTTTTCAGCTCATCGGCAGCCATGGCAATTGCAAATGCGGCCACGGCGCCAATTGCAGGAGCTCCGCGCACCACCATATCTTTTATCGCATTTGCCGCAGTACGCCAATCACTATATTCCAGATAAATTACTTCCGTAGGCAGAAATCGCTGATCCAACAACAATAATTTGTTTCTTTCAAAACGGATAGCGTCCATGATTTTACCTATAGCAGGATTGAGCTGCCAAGCTCACGGCACTGGCAGGCTCTTTCCTCGCGTAGTGACGGAATTGCTTCCATCAAAAGGCGTCTAACTTTATCAACATTTTCAGCCATTACTGCCAGCACTTCATGATGGGTTAATATGGCGGGGGAAATTCCGGCAGCAAAATTGGTCGATAATGCTACTGTACTGTAGCACAATCCTGCCTCCCGTGCCAAGACCACTTCCGGCACATTAGTCATCCCAACCAAGTCACCGCCCAACAGCTTATACATCTTTATTTCTGCGGGAGTTTCAAAGCGAGGCCCTTCCGTAGTGACGTAAGTGGCATCAGTTAATATTTCCAAGCCCGCATTTTTTGCTGCCTGGACCAGTGTCCTGTTCAAGTCAGCGCAATACGGCTCTGTAAAGTCAGTATGTACTACCCCAGCCTCACCGCCGGAAAAAAATGTGGCTTCTCTTGCCTTTGTAAAATCAAGAAACTGGCCAAGCAGCACCAGAGTTCCCGGAGGCATCTTTGCATTAAGCGAACCTACGGCTGCCGTAGCCACAACGCGAGTGACCCCCAGTTTAACCAGCGCTGCGATATTTGCCCGATAATTCACCTTATGAGGCGGTGTGCCATGCTCTGTCCCGTGCCGCGCCAGAAATACAACTTTATGTTCTTGGTATTTACCTTGAGTTAACAGTGCTTTCCCGTAGCGCGTTTCCACTTCCATTGTTTGCACAGTATCAAGCATCTTGGGGTCATAAACCCCAGTACCGCCGATAATAGCAAGTCGTATAGCCATGATTTTCCCCCTATTCCGGTTTCCAACTTAACAAATAACGCTGCTGTGCAGGCGACAGAGTGTCAATCCTGATCTCCAAAGCACGCAGTTTACAGCGGGCAACTTTCTCATCCAGTGCAGGCGGCAGCGGGAGAACATTATTTGCCAACTTTCCGCGGTTATCGTTTAGATAGTTAAGAGCTTCCAACTGGAGAGCAAAAGACATATCCATAATTTCAGCGGGATGTCCGTCAGCCGCAGCCAAATTTACCAGCCTTCCTTCGGCGATCAGGTAGACCGTTTTTCCGTCAAACTCATACGCTTCCACGTTGCGCCGCACCAGGCGTTTGCCGCCCGCCAGTTCTTCCAAGCTTAACTTATCAATTTCAATATCAAAATGTCCGGCGTTACATAAAATCGCTCCATTTTTTAACTTTTGAAAATGTTCTTTTGTAATGACATCTCGGCAGCCGGTCACCGTAATAAAAATATCGCCGCAAACTGCAGCTTCAACCAGGGGCATGACAGCATTTCCATCCATCACTGCCTCAACTGCTTTTACAGGATCAACTTCACAAACAATCACCCGTGCACCCATACCTCTCGCTCGCAGAGCCACCCCTTTGCCGCACCAGCCGTAACCAATAACCACCACAGCCTTCCCAGCTATCACCAGGTTTGTGGCCCTTATAATGCCATCCAAAACTGACTGGCCGGTGCCATAACGGTTGTCGAAGAGATACTTGCAATAAGCATCATTAACAGCAATCATTGGAATTTTTAACGCTCCATCAGCCGCCATAGCCCTCAGTCGGGCTAAACCGGTTGTGGTCTCCTCCGCCCCGCCCCGTACGTTGGGAATGAGTTGCTGGTAATCGGTGTGAAGTAGAGTTACTAGATCGCCGCCGTCATCAATAATTAAATGTGGTTCACTTTGCAAAGTTTTGTGCAAATGCTCCTCATATTCTGCCATGGTAGCATCGTGCCAGGCATGAACTGTCAATCCGTCTGCCACAAGGGCGGCGGCAATATCATCCTGAGTTGACAATGGGTTGCTGCCAGTGATAGTTACGTGGGCGCCGCTTTCCTGGATAACTTTCGCCATATAGGCCGTTTTTGCCTCTAAGTGTAAACATATAGCTACGCGCAGTCCGGCAAAAGGTTTTGTTTGACGAAATTCATTAGCTAGTTCGTTTAGAACCGGCATATGTTGACTTACCCAATCAATTTTTAATTTTCCGTCCGGAGCGAAATTTGGATTGCGGATTGTACTCACAGAAAGCCTCCTTTTCCCTTAAGTGCTAAAGCCCTCAAAACTACACTTTCTTCATCCGGTTTTATTTTCCTGCATATCAGGGCAATTTCTTCGCTAGCTCCTATCTTTCTCTTGCTCCGCTAACTGATGCAATCTCTTTGCACGGTAATAGTACTCCAGAGCTTTGCGCGTCTCGCCTAGAGTATCATAGCTAACTCCCAGCTCAAATGCTACATGAGGCTCTTGTGGCGCCAGATATGATGCCTTCAACAAGTTTGCCAACGCCTGTTGTTCATCGCCCAACTTTTTATATCCCTTGCCTAGATAAAAGTACACCTCCCAATCTCTAGGAAAATTTATTTTAACTTCCTCAAAGGCTAGAACACTACTCTCGTAATCTTTTAGATTATAATTGATAGCACCTAGATTAAATTTGGCTACCGCAAACTCAGAATCCAGTTCTATTACTTTGCTAAACTCTTCTAAAGCTAAATCATACTGCTCTCTGTGAGCATAAACATTGCCTAACGCATTATGAACAATTGCATTCGTTTGCGGATCTCCAGTAAGCGCCTGCACAAGACGCAGCTCACGCATCGCTTCATCTGCCATCCCTCGCTCAGCATATGCCACGCCAAGACAAAGGTGAGCCAACAGTATGTCAGGCTCTTGATTTATGACTGTTTCAAACTCCCTAATCGCCTCATCCATCATCGCCAGCTCTAAAAATCCCAGACCACGCCTAAATGAGCGGATGCTTGCCTCATGATCAGATTGTAATAATAAAGACTCCCCCACTCCTCTGTCAGGAGGCATATTCTTTTGTTCTTTATCTGGAAGTACTTTGACAAACGCTTGCAGAAAAGAATCAGGCAGCTCATCCGGCAGAAAAAAGTCATACTTTTCCTGAATCTCATTGATTTTTTCTTCAAAGCGCAGCCAGAGCTCTACGCAACGGTCCATTCGTTTTCGCAACTCTAAAAGATGCTCATAACAGTCTTGACGTTTTTCCTGGTCACTTCCCACTTTTTCCAGTTCATCTTCAACGCCTTCCAAGGCAGCAAAGATTTGTGTGAATTCGCTCTCTTTCATCCTTTGTGCTAACCTCCTAGATACGGGCTCCTTTCTCTAGGTTTTCACACTTCACGTCAAAAAAATACGTTTTATAACAATTAACTACTCACTCCCCTGTAAATAGCATCTACCGTCCCGACAAATTCCCCTCTCCCTGCGGGCTTATCATTACCCATAAGTCGTGACTATCATTAGGTAGACCACTGCAATTAGTGCTGGACACAAGCTCATCATTAGTATAGACTCAAATCATGAGTAAAGTAATTGA
>JAGXTN010000015.1 GCA_018333455.1 Dethiobacter sp.
TAAGGTCATCGTAGAAGAAAAAATCGCATCATAAGCAGCTGCTGAATGTTCAGGGGCTGCGAAATTAGCTCTCTCGTAGCCTTGTTTTGTGTTGCCTTTCAAAGGCAAAGTGTTTTCAGGGTAGTATGCCTGTATCTGCATCGGCTGCAGCTTCTCCAGAAGGATAACTCCCAAATAAGGAATGATGTGGCTGTTTACAATTCTCGCATAGCTGGAGTATGTGGAAGGTGCTAAGTTCGGCTTGCAGTACGTATCTAACCAGTGCATCAGGTATTTGGCCACGGTTAAGTTAGTGGTCTCAATAAAGACTCCGGATTCCAGCTCGGATTCATATCTGGCCAATTCCTTTTTTGCTGCCCGTTCTGCTCCTACGAACAGCCGCTTTATTCTTTTCCTCTTCAGCTTGCCGTCTACTACTTCGCGGCCGGCTTCGACACATATATACCAGTGGTCCTTCTTCCCGTTTGGGTGTGCTTGAATGTGCCCGCCCATAAGTCCACCTCACTAAATAACATAATCAATTCCCCTGCCTTACATATATCACTAAAATGTAGATGATTCAATTATAAAAACATGAAAGAAAAAGCCTCTTTTGAGGCTGCGATACCTTATAAAAATTTAATAAATGAAGAATCTTGTAATGATGTTGTCAAATCATTAATATCGAGGCCTAACAATGTTAAGATGTATTCTGCAAATTCATCTTTCTGGTTTTTCCCAGCTTCAGGGTTCCTGTTTAAAATCCTTGATACACTGCCAATAAATAAATCTGCTAACTGGATTAAATATGCCCCTTTTGAATCAAGTGTTTCAAGAACTTCCAATTTTAAGTTTTCTTGAAAATCATCTCTGAAACAAGTTTTTAAGTTTTGCTCGAGCTTCGTCATAAATATGGAATCTGCTGCATCATCTTTATCTTTGAAGACATGAGCGATTCTCGGTAGTGTAATCCGTCCTGTTTGACATTCATGCTCAATGCTTTGATATATAAACTGGTATGTTAATTCGGTTACAACTTCCTCGATACTTCTCTTGAGTCCGGGTAATCTTATTACTATTGCTTTAAAACCAATAGTATCAAGAAAACCTATAGCCTCATGGAAAAAATCTTTATAATTTTGTAGCTTTGTCTTGCTTAATTCAGCAAAGTGAAATTCAAAATTTATCTTGTTGTCTTTCCATTCTATTAAGTGACGGGTGAGTGAAAAAACTCTATGGCTATCTACGCCACATATTCCACCTACCACTAAATATTCTTGATTCTTCCCGCTTTCATCAATAAAGAAAGTGATAGAAGGAATACCTGGCTTATCTGCTAGTTGTTCCTCTTTCATGCGAGCCGCTTTTCCACCACGAAAACCCTTTACTTCTTCTGACGCTTGAAAAAGTCCGAATTCATTTTGAATTTTTGCCCTAGCCCTAGTAATTGATGAATTTCTTTCTAACTTGAATGACTTTGCTATATCAACTTTGCCATCGCCATATTCCTCATTTTGGAACGTCTCCCAGTACTTATGAGCGAGTAGAATATCGGAGTTTCTAGTGTTTGGATAGAGGTTTAGAATAAAAGCTACTTTCGATCGGGTGTCAGTTAGTTTACCAGTGGCCAGTTTGCTTAATAAGCGCTCTCTTTCTTTTTTTATCTTTTCTTGTTTTCGTTTCTTTTTTAACTCATCAGCAGTATTATCCTTCGCGATGTATTCCACCTCCTTAATTTAACTATGAGCAGTTACTTAATAAGTCGAGAAATTCACGCTCTGTGATTATTTTTATATGGTGACCTTTGTCTTTTAAGGCATAAGCTTTTTCTTCCTTGCTACTTATGCCGTCTTCACCTACAATAGCCTTATCCTGAATTCCAACGATAAGGATATCAGTCTTACCGGATACACCGCTTTTATTAATTCCGCCTACATTCGCAATTTTTTGCATAGCGCTTCTTCTGTCCATTCTCTCAAGTTCTCCGGTTAAAACAATGTTTTTACCAAACAAGGGGTATGTCTGATTAAAGGCATCAGTGTTAGCCTCGATCTCTGATATTTGAATCTTTTTGAATTTACGTCTTCTATTTTTATTTAGTGTAGTCATTGGAACAAGTTCTGAAAATGTTTTAAATGGCAGACTCCAGTGAGTATTGCAATATGATTTCAAGGATTTTCTATTTTTTAGCCGTACACATTCAATTACGAGTTTAGCGCAGGTAATTGCATCGCCCAAAGCATTATGGTGATCTACTAATTCGATTCCGAAATGACCAGCTCTGGCCACAAGTGACTGCTTTATACCTTCTCCTCGACAGGCCCTGGTTGTTATGGGGATGCTACACAGGTATTCAAAATTAGGGCAGTCTAAATTGTAGTCAGTAAGACAGCACTTTAATACGGACATATCAAAAATAGCATTATGTGCAATGATTAGATTCTCTTCAAAATATTGTTTTATCTGCTCCCATACTTCCGGAAAGGAGGGGGAGTCCATTACAGCTTCAGGAGTAATACCATGTAGGCTAACATTTTCATCATCAAAATCCATAGTTATCGGCTGGATCAGAAAGTATTCTGTTATAACTATTTCTAAATTCTTTACTGCGACAAGGCCGACAGAGCATGCACTGTTCAAGTCTTTGTTAGCGGTCTCAAAGTCTATGGCAACAAAGTCATATACCATTACATCACCGCCCAGCTAAAATAGAATTTTTGCCATAAAAAATCTTGCCGTTAATTAGATTTTTTCGGTAATAGCAACCTTTTGCCCATGGTTTATCTTCTTGGATGCACGATTTAGCATCAGAACAGGCAACATACGAATGACAACACCCGATTAACTCGCCAGCAGCCTTTTCATAGCAGTAATTATACACAGCATTGATAAGAACTCCAAGAAAAGAAACATCATCTATATCTTGAATTGGCAGCCTAATCCACCCGTTCTTTTGTGTACTAAATCCTTCAAAATTTAAAGGTTTAATAGTGTCCTTTAAATAGCTGGGTATTGATAAAAACTTCGCCTTGGATCCCCAATGAATTCTCATGCACTTCATATCAAAAAAAGAAATGCTTAAATAAGCCTTTGTAATTTTGTGTGATATCTTTGAAGCTTCTTTATTCTGGTCACTTATGATATTTTTGATGGCATATAACGCTGGTTCATATTGCTTCAATTCCACTGTCTCACCTCCCCGTGTGTGTAAGTGAAATAATTGTATATTTATGTCGAAAGCCTAATAAAGCAGAAAAACCACCTCATTTTCGGCGGGTTTTAATTCTTGTTGTCGGATCTCCAAAATACCAAGTGGCTCAAAGTAAATCCAGTAGTCTCCGACACGGCAATAGTAGCCGTGTTTTTCTTTATAATTTTGAAGCGCTGACATCAGAAACTGCTCTGTTATCCCCAAGAATTCGGCCAGATCATGGCGAGCTCTTATTCCTTCTTTATGAGCTTGAATAAGTTTTTCTAAAGGCACAAGCTTCTGATAGCTCCAAGCACGTGCTCGGCACTCTTGTTTACGGTTCTGAAGTTTGCTCTGATCTAGAATATTGCCAACTGATGAATGGTAATGACCTAACTCTTCTGCAAGTATGCACGCCTTCTCTGTTGTAGATGAAATGTTTCGGTTAATTGCAATTACACCATTACAGTAAAGTCCTTTTATCTTACCACGGAGCGGCCGGTAAACAACGTCAATTCGTTCTTCTTCAGCTTCATGAAGTAAGGTTTCGTACATGCAGGATCCTCACTGGTTCTTTTTTTGTTCTCTCCGCATACGGACAAATTCTTTGAAATTTTCTATGTCCTCTAATTCCTCATCGGTCCAGTCTTCTCCATCGTGGTGGGCGGCAATAGTTTCTACAGGAGTTTTTATGTCAGTACGACCCAGAATGTAGTCTACTGAAACCTCAAATAAATCTGCTAGTTTTAAAAGTGTAGCAGCATCCGGCTCCCTTTTACCTAGCTCATATTTGCCATATGTAGACTGATCAATTTGCAAAGCATCAGCCACTTCTTTTTTTGTCATCTTCTTTTCTATTCTTGACTCTTCTAGTCTTCTTGCTAACACATTAAACACTCCTCAGATTAACCCTTATATCTTAATTATATGGACAATTTGTCCATTGTAAATAACTTCCGTTTGTCATAGACAAAATGTCTATATATTGTCTCAAAACGATTGACAGCTAGACAAATTGGCTATATAATCTAGACATAACGTCTAGTCTGGAGGTGATAACATGAGAGATTGGCTTAAAAACATGCGGGTTAATCAAGGGTATACTCAAGCTGATATAGCCGAAATGGCCTGTGTTGATGTAACAATGATTAGCAAAATTGAGCTAGGAGAGCGCCGTCCATCAGTTGAGGTGGCAAAAAAAATAGCCAATGTTCTTGGTTTTAACTGGACGTTGTTCTATCAAGACGGTGACGAATGTGCTGCCAGTAAAGAGGCTGTGTAAGTAGGCGACCAATGCTAGGAGCCGCAATACGAAAAGGAGAGGGGAAACCGTGAAGGATCTTACTGGTTTAATTACGGATTTAAGAACACTGGCTGTACAGGCCACCGAAGCAGCGGAAGCCTTGGAGCGGTTAAAGGCTGTTCAGAACTTAAATATTAAATGGTCACTGACCGTGGAAGAGTTGGCCATAGCTTTGGGTGTTACTGAAGAAACCGTTTATGAATATGCACGGCAAGGAGTGATACCCAGCCGGCGCCTGGGCAGGCGATACATCTTCTCGCGTTCAGCGATTATGCAATGGTTGGAAGATGATAACAGAGAGCTCCGAAAACGGGCATGAGTGGTATCTACTTCCATTTTATTTTAAGTCGCCGGTGAAACAACCCGGCACGGTACCCACATTCTGAACGAAAGGAGGTGTACACCTTGCAGGAACTGATTAAAGGTAAACACCTGGGACCATTCCAGCTATTTTCGGCCAAGCCTGGTACATGTCAAGAATGTGCGGTGGACCATAATCCTGAACTTCCGCACAACCGACAAAGCTTATTTTATCAGTACAAATTCTATAACGAGCATGGCCGTTGGCCAACTTGGGAAGATGCGATGGCCCACTGTTCAGAAGAAATGAAGGAGTTTTGGCGGTCTGAATTGACTAAAAAAGGAGTGAACTTGAGTTAAAGGAGGTAAGAATCGTGCAAGAGTTGATAAAGGGAGCACGGGAGCGGGCCGGTCTCACGCAGGATCCTGTGGCAAGGGCATTACATATGAGCACATCAAACTACAGGCGTTATGAGAACGGGGAATTACCGCTTTCCACAGAGATTGTTGTAAAGCTCTCCAAAATCCTGAACTGCCCCACTCTCACAATGGTTTGGTGCCGGAAAGGCTGTGACATTGGCCGTCTGTATTGCTTCGATATCCTGAACAATGTAGACCTGTCACCTACGGCCATCCTCTCCAAATACCGTCAAGAGGAGCGGGAAGCGCACGCGGCCCTGGATGAAATGTTGAACATCGTTTTGAACAAAAAGGGTGTTGCCGATTGCACTGACCAAGAGCTGGCCAGACTTTGGGACGCAGCACAGGAAATGCTGGATGTCGAACACGTAATTAAAACACTGAAACTTCGCCTGTGGGACTTCCTGAATGTCGGGGATTTAGTCCAGGAGCACAACAGGAAATGTGAACAGAGAGGATATGTGGACACAAAAAAGCCCGACCTTGTACTGGCCGGGTAGAGAGGAGCTGATACTTTGAAAAGTATGTGGAAATTAACATCAAACATGATTGGCGAGAAAAGGGTTTACGGCGTATACAGAATCCTTGATGTCAATGGAGTTGATCATTCCGGCAACCGCGAAATGCACGGCAACTATATGGACAGTAGGGAAGAGGCCATGGCAATTGCAGAAAGACTGAACAGAGAGGAGATAGACAATGCCTGCTTATAGTTGGAGTTGTCCCCGCTGCACTGAAAAGATGTACAGCGCGTACAAGGGGAAAGAAACCGTTAAATGTATCCGGTGTGGGTACGAATTCCAAAACCCGCACAGAGAGGAGGAGCACATGGGACCAAAAATAGTCATGGCTTATAGTGGGAAGGTCAGCGGTATGCCGCAGTTTCTCCAAGGTATGTTTCCGCGAAACGTAATTCTCATATCGGCGTATAAACAGAGAAAAACCGCCTCTGCAAAGGCGGTCAGGGCAAAAGACAAGCGCAACCTGTCTCTATTTATACTACCCGATAATTTAGCCTGATTCAAGAGGTGGTATGAAGATGTGGTTTAAGAATCAGTACCATGAAGATCTATACAACTGTCTGCTGGCCAAAGCACAGGTAACCCGGGATTGTGAATACTGCAGTGCTTTGTATGTTCTGGCAGCCACCGGCAAAACGAACGTGGTAAGTTTCGTCCAGCGCCGCGAAATTGATTTTGACGGGCTCAAAAAGGCTATGAAGGCATGGAGTCATAGCGAAAAGGGGTTAGTGAAGTTGGCGGCCACACTGTTCAATTCTACGGTACATTCTGCAAAGGTGGATGATGTTTTTCAGTGGCTGGATGAGAAAAATGTTCGCGTTGCCATCAACGCTTTGCAGATTCGATACGCCAGATAACCAAGAAACGGGGATATGTCATGCCTTACTACATTTACGGTAGACCAGTGCGGCCTGCAGATCATCTAAAGAATACGCAGCAAGGGGTAGCCACTGATCATAATTCAAACGCTACCCCTTCCTCTTCTCCACAGGGGAAAAACTTGGGGAATGAGGATATAATGCCCACTGCTGAAGGGGAGGACCATAATGAGTAGTTTGAACCGTATTGTTTTAATAGGCCGTCTCACAAAAGATCCGGAACTTCGTTACACTCCGGCCAATGGAGTGGCCGTGGCCACGTTTACACTGGCTGTTAACCGGAAGTTTGTGGGACAAGGCCAGCAAAGGGAAGCGGATTTTATCCCCATCGTGGTGTGGCGTGCTGCAGCGGAGAACTGTGCCAAGTATTTGGGCAAAGGAAGCCTGGTGGCCGTGGAAGGCCGTCTACAAATCCGCTCCTACGAGGACAGGGATCAGCAGCGCCGGACCATTGCCGAAGTCGTTGCCGAAAGTGTTCAGTTTCTGGATAGTCGCAACAAGCAGGAGCGGGGCCCGGAGCGGGAACCTGGTTTAGATGATAGCATATATGATGATGACGTTCCCTTCTGAAGAACACAGGGGGATAGCCTGACGGGGGAACAGGACGGCTGTCCCGATTCCTCACGGGCTGAGGAAGAGATTAAAGATGGAGCGGGATGCCTAAACAAAGTCTATTGCTTCTTTGGCCAGACAAAAGAGAATATGGCATACATCGCAGCACCTAACTTTAAGACAGCCAAAGAGATAGCTTTGAAGCATCCGCTGTGTGCGTCTATGAAAAACCCGTTCACCGAGATAAGAGGCCATATGCTTCGGCGGGATGGCCAGCCGGTAATCGTGAACGCAGAGGGTGAACTGGACATTAAAGATATGAGGTGAGAGTTATGGGGAAACCATTACATGATGATTTAATAATAACTGCGCTTACGCGAGATATAAAGAACGCTTACCTACTTTTAGGGATAGATCTATCCGATTTATCCAGTACCAGGCCATGGACTCCAGACGGCGATGCCCTATTGATTGCAGACTTTGAAGCTGGGTACCGGATACCACAAATGGCCACGGAATATCGGCGGACCGAAGAAGATGTGGAGCGCCGGATCTGCGTATTAGCGAAAGCCGGACGGCTGGACCTGAACAAATGGGACAAAGAGCAAAAGGCGGTGGCAGTATGATGCGCTGGGAAACCAGTACGAACACACACAGGTTAAACACAAAGCAGCTAATGGTTATATTCATCCTGCTGTCTTGCCTGTCGATACTGGCCATTTATGCCCAGAATTCCGACGCTGGACAAGCTACCGTTTTCGCCAGTCAGTATGAAGAATATATCGTGCAGCCCGGTGACACCCTTTGGAACATAGCCAAAGCCCATCGCGGCCGGCGTGATATACGTGATGTGGTGTGGGAATTACAAGAGGTTAATCAGATCACTCCGATAATTCACCCGGGACAAGCTATCTGGGTGCCTATCAATTAATGATGTTGCCGTAGTTAGTGTTCAAGTCACTGGCGGCGGCTCCATAACACCTGAAAGGGGTATGAAAATGCAAGCCATAGAAAAGCTCCGCTCCGAAATGGAGCAGAACAAAAATCATAGATATATCCAGATTGTTGGCAACTTTCTGGTCCAATATGTAACTAAAAATACGGCCGCTGCGGAGAGGATCCTGACAGAGGGCAAAACCATCAAAGGCAGTCTTAATGATATGAAAAACGAAGCCCGGAAAAATCAAATGGACGGCATTGGAGTGCTTTCAGACGAAGAAGGGTTTGCCGTAGTCCTCAAATACTACGGGATTACAACGGCTGGCACGCTGGCCAGCTCTCCCGCTCCGGAAAAGGCGGCTGTTAACTTTGATGTGAGTCTGGATGATCTGTTATGAAACAGAAAATAACACTGGACGAGTGTCTGTTACACATCCCGCAGCCTCTTACTCCGGATATCAAGGAATACGCCATCGAGGAAGTCTTTAAGCGCCACCGGTATATCTTTGTGACCCGTGACGGGAAATATCGCACAGGCTACTGCACTTACTGCCACAAGCGATTTGATGCGGATAAGGTCCGGCATAATCAAAAAGCAACGTGTCCCTGCTGCCAGTCGGAGTGTATAGGAAAATTAGTCGGCATGGGACGTAAGGGAATGTTTGACGATGCGTATTTCGTTTTTTACATGAAGTCGGCCATTGACCCGAGCGTGATTGTAGCGGTCGGTACCTACGCAGCGCGTGACTTCTATTATGACTACTGGAATGTCAAAACAAACTATGCCACCACATCGCTGTATGTCTTTCAGCCTGGTATCGGCGGTACCGCGTTTCACCGGCATGCCTGGTATAACAGAAACGAGCAAAGCATGTATTTAGGAGACACATTCAATCGCGCCGGCAGCTGTAAGTGCCAATTCAACCGAGGACACAACGCAAGCATCCACGCAACTTATTCCCGGGAAAGCATTGCCGCTGCGGTGGCCGGCACTCCGTTCCAGTACAGCACCTGGGAGCAATACAAGCAAGGAGATATGACGGAATTTTTTGACCTGGCTGCCCGGTACCCATGCGTTGAATATCTGACTAAGCTGGGCTTCCGCCGGCTGATTGAAGAGAAACTGAACGGCGATAGAACCTACGGAGCCATCAACTGGAATGGCAAGTCCATGGAGAAGGTGCTGAAGGTATCAAGGCAGGAGCTGCAGGCTGCAAGTAAAGAGCTGCACGGCGCCATCGGATTTGATGAACTGTGGATTATGCAGGAAGGTAAAAAGGACGGCTCAAAGCTCAGTTTGTCAGAGGCAAGGGATGTTTTGGGTGCACTCTCGCATTACCTTGATGAGGTTTTAAGACATCCCGAACACGGCAATATTCGCACTATTTATAATTACCTGCTCAAGCAGACAAAGAAGGGAAAATACAAAACTGCAAGGGATGCTTTTCCCGCCTGGCGCGACTACATTAAGGACTGCAAAGAGCTTGGATATGACTTAACAAAAGAGCGCACGCGGTTTCCGACTAACCTTTACAAGGCCCATCAGAAAACAATCAAATTAGTTAAGCACAAGGCAGATGAGATACTGAACCAAAAGATTAAGCACCGGGCAGAGAAAATCAAACACCTGTGTTTTGAAAAGGACGGGTTGCTGATCCGGCCGGCACTCAGCACCGAAGAACTAATTACTGAGGGGAAAGTGCTGGACCATTGTGTCGGTGGGTATTCCAAAGGTTACGCAGAAGGCAAAGGTGATATCCTTTTTGTCCGCAGGATTGAAGAACCGGACAAGCCTTATTTTACAGTTGAGGTCCGGGGTGGTTTTGTTGCCCAGTGCCGTGGTCGGAAGAATTGTGGTCTTAAAGATGACGTTAAGTCCTTCATGGATGCCTTTAAAAAAGAGCGTCTCCAGAAGCCAGTAAAGTCAAATAAAAAACGGGAGGTTGCAGTATGAGCATGAACGACTTATCGATAGAGAGGACTCCTCAAGTTATAGCCGTTGAAATCAACAGCATTAAGCGCCAGGCCCAGGTAGTTGTGGTTCAGGCATGCGTGGAGATCGGGCGCCGGTTGGTGGAAGCCAAGGAGCTGGTTCCTCACGGTGACTGGAGAGACTGGCTGGAGAGGAACGTTGATTATTCCAAAAGTACCGCAAATAACCTTATGCGTATTTATGAGGAATATGGCAATAACCAGCTGTCTTTATTCGGAGGTGCGAATCTCCAAGCGCTTGGAAATTTGACCTATACACAGGTCGTGGCGCTTTTGGGTGTTCCATCACATGAGCGGGAGCAGTTTGTGGAAGAGAATGATGTGGAGTCTATGTCCACCCGGGAACTGCAGCAGGTTATCAAGGAGCGGGACGAAGCAAAGCGGCGCCTTCGTGAAGTTGAGGAAAATACCGATGAAATCATGAATGAGCTGCAGGCGATTCGGGATGAGGCTAAAAAAGTCAAAGAAACAGAGGACAAGCTCAAGAAAGAACTTAAGCAGCTTCAGAAACTTTATGAGGAAGCTTCAGCTGTTGGCAACAATGAGCAGGCCGATAAGTTGCAATCTGCCCTGATAGAGACAGATAAGCAGCTTAAGGAAGCCAACAAAAAGATATCAGACCTTGAGGCCAAGCTTAAAGAAAAGCCTGTTGATGTACCGGCCACAAAGGTGGTGGAGAAGGTTCCGGAAGCTGTGGAGAAAGAACTGGACGAACTCCGTAATAAAGTTGTTCAGTTTCAACAAAAGGCCGGTCAGCCGGAAGCGCTTTTGAAGTTTAAGGTTCGCTTTGATACTGTTGTGGCCGGGTTTAAGGACCTTCTGGTCAACCTGGATGAGATTAAAGTGGCACAGCCAGAGGCTTACGAGAAATATCACGGAGCGGTAACCGGTCTTCTGAATAAGATGCTGGGAAGCCTGTAGAGTGCTTGAACTTACTCTTTTGATTGAGCGGGAGCGGGACACAATGCACCGGCTGGCAGCAGAACATGGCCTTGGTGATGAGCGGACTATCCGTCAAAGCCAAAGGTTGGGCTGCTGGCCGCGCAGCGATCCCCGATGAAGAAAGGGGCGGCTTAAATGAAATACCATGAACTTAAATGCTGGCCACAAAATTTTAATGCAACTATTAAGGACTTAAAACTCTTTGAAATCCGTAAGAATGACCGTGATTTTAAAGTTGGAGATATATTACGGCTTATGGAATACCACCCAGAGCTGCAGCAGTACACCGGAGAGAACCTATTCGCGAAGGTAACATACATAGTAGATTCTCCAGAGTGGGTAAAAGAAGGCTTTGTGGTTATGGGAACTGAGAAGCTAGGGTTTATAACATGGCCAGGGGGTATGGGCGATGCCAAGGGGAGACCGAGAGATACTTAAAGCCGACATTGAAGACGGCTACACGAAGCTATCAAACTTAATCCTGGAAGTAATGGCGATCAGTAAAATGAACGGGGTACAGAAGGGGATATGTTCATTTATCTTGCGCCGGACGTATTCCTGGGGTAAAAAAGAGGACCGGATTACACTGAATGAATTTGCAGAAGCCATCGGCTCTTCCCGCTCCTATGTGTCTACACAGTTAAAGGTACTGGCAGAGGCAAACGTTATTTTACGGATAGATTACTCTCCGGGCAAAACTCCACTGTATAGCTTTAACACAAGGGTTTCAGAATGGCGAAAGGGTTTTGTAAATGTTAAACAGTTACACAAAAACATAACAGATGGGTTATACAAATGCGAAACAGAAGGGTTTAACAAATGCGAAACCCTTCACACCGAAGAGAGTCAAGAACCATCGGCCTTCGCGGGCTCCCTAAAGAACTTTAAAGAACTTAGTAGTAATAGTAGTAATACCGGGAGCGGGTCAGAGCTTCAGGAAGTGGTCCGGTTCTACCAGAAAAACGTTTGCCCGTCTTTGTCCCCGCTTCACTTTGAAAAACTGGATACATGGATGAAAGACGGCATGGAGCGGGATCTGATTATTTACGTCATGGAGAAAGCTGTCATGGCCGGGGCTTATCGCTTTGACTACATAGATTCGACTTTACGAAATCTGTATACCCAGGGAGTCCGGACAAAAGAACAGGCACTGGTGGAAGAAGAACGGTTCAAACGACGAGGAGGGAAGAATGTTGAACAGGGCCAGAGTAAACGGGGATCGCCAACGCGGGGACGTGGTGAACATAAAAACTATTCTGGAGCGGGTACAAATCTTGAAGGGCTCATCATCAGTGGCAGAGGGAATGAAGCTATTGAGCCAGGATGAGCATGTGAAGGTTTATGATACCGGCGAGCGGGTACCCTGTCGGGACTGTGGCAGCGCTATACCAGTGAAGTTGACTGTTATGCCGTGTATGGGTGAAATGAAGGCCTTTACCGGTAAGCATGAGATTTGTGACGAATGCAGCGCGAAGTATTCAAGGCAGGAAGAGGACAGAATCCACCGAGAACGGGTTGCGAAACTCTATGATGCCTCTTGGCTGGGCCCGCGTTTCATGGACACCTCGTTTGACAATTGGAATAAGCGTCCTGAACTTGATAAGAAATCAGTTCAGAAGCTTGAAATGGCGTATCAGGTATGCAGAAGCTACGCCAAAGGTTTCCGTGATGCAAAGCTGCTTGGCCAGGGACTGATACTGATGGGTGGACCCGGGGCCGGTAAGACTCACATGGTGGCTGCTATCGCCAATGAACTCATATCGCAGCTGACACCTGTTATATTTCGGCCGGTACCGTTTATGCTTAAACGGATTCAGGCTACTTACAAGAAAAATGCGGCAGAGACTGAGGACATGCTTATGTCCCAGCTTACCGGCTGTGATTTACTCATACTGGATGATGTGGGCGCCGAGAAATGGTCTGAATGGGTTGAAGCCACATTGTTTACAATCATCGATGAGCGTTACCGCCAGCTGCTCCCGGTGATTATCACCACGAACTGTGACTTAAAAGAGCTGGAAGCGGCCATAGGCAGCCGTAACTTTGACCGGCTGATAGAAGTATGTCGCTTTGTTGATATAGACGTACCAAGTTACAGGATAGCGAAAGCTACGGGGAAGGAAGTGTCTTCATGAGCCGACTGGGAGCGGTGTTTATGATTCTCATGTTGCTGGCCATGTTTTGTCTAACCCTCTACGCCACAAGCCTTATGAACATGATTTACATGGAGCGTATGCAAAGGTTGGAGCGTGACCTAAACCAGATTATTCAGCAGCAGGAAATCATCAAGGAGCAGCAATACAGGCTTCTGCAAAATAACGGGGGAGCAGGATGGGTGGTGTATGAACGGTGAGTGATGAGCCAGTAGTAAGGTTAAGGCAGCAGGTAGTCATAGACAGACCAAAACACTGGACAGGAGCGCCGGATGTGCTTAAAGGCAGTGTCATCTATATCAACCGGCATTATTTCACTGTCAGGACGGCCACAGGTTATTGTGAGAGCATTTTATTGTCGGACATCAAGATAGGAGCAGCTAAGATTCTGTCAGTAACAGAACAAAAGCGGTGTAAAGCCGGATAATGAGGGAGGGAATGACGATAGTTTATTCACAGGAACGTTTTGCAGCACTGGTCAATGAATTTCAGGAGCAGGAAGACAAGATTCTGAACTGGAAAGCCGGGGAATATACGCAGGGTGTTGACAGGATCCAGAATTTCCGGCAGGTTGCCCAGTGGATGCAGCAGAAGCCTTCGGAAGTTGCTTTATGCTATTTGATGAAGCATGTTCAGTCTATAACGATAGCAGTATACACGGGAAAGTTTGCGTGGGCCTGGGAGACGCCAGGCGGGGAAGGATTAAAACAGCGTGTGGCTGATATCAGAAATTATTTACTGCTTCTGGCGGCCTGTCTTGATGAGGAAGCAGCAGAATGAGTAACATAGCCTTTGGCATTGGTTATCTGGCTGGTGCGGTGACTGTGCTATGGGTGGCATACTGTATTAGATCTAACTCAAAATAATCAAATTTCCAAGCGCTTGGAGAAATGAGGAGCTGGTTATATGGCCGATAAACTTGTACAGATTGGCTGGACGCTCACCAAGTGGGTGACGCTGCCCATCGTAGCGGCCGTGGCCGTCTGGTACATTATAAAATTACGAAAAGAGAGAAAAAGGTAGATGGAGGTGGGCTACTTGTCTGAGGTTAAAGCGCAGAATTGTTTTTGGTGTGAAGAAACGAAATTAATATTGACTACTCTGCCAGAGTGGGAGGGCAAGCAGTACGCCTACTACCTTTGTCCGGATTGTGGAACTGGATACATATTCACCGATACAGATATTATCTTTATCATGCCTGCACGTGAAATAAACGCTCACCGATTATGGAATCTTGAACAAGCATATAAAAGAACGATAAGTAGGCCTGGAGGAGGTTCTCATAATGCTGTGAAAAAGAAAAAAGTTTTAAAACCTTTAAATACTGAAAGATATCGCCTCTAAAACGACAAAGTATCCGTTAATTGCGGTTAATATCGCATTAGGTTATAATTAACTATGGGTAGGTATGCGTAAATAGCAACGATACCGCATAAGTTTTGGAGGTGCTAGAATGATAAAAAAAGTCTCTGTAACACAATATCGGAAATTAAAGAACTTGGAGTTTGATTTTACAGAGAGATTGAATATACTTTCTGGCACCAATGGAACTTGTAAAACATCATTACTTCATATTGTAAGTAACTCGTTTCAAGCTGTAACGAAAACTTGTAGTTGGATCCAAGATCCCGCATGTTTAGAGATTATCAAAAAAGTAAATAGCATTACTAATCCGAAAATAGAAAGTCTAACAAAAGGTGACAAACAGCATAATGACCCAACAAATGGGCAGAAAGGAACCATCTTTACTGTCGAATATTTTAGCAGAGAACCTTTATCGTTCAGGAAACACGATTCAAAATTGAGCAATAGATATGCAGTTAAGCCTTACTACACGAGAGGTACAAGTGATAAACTACCGTACTGTCCTATTATTTATTTAGGATTGGCAAGGCTAGTTCCATTTGGTGAGTATCAAAATGATGAGGCAATTGAAGGTGTTAAAAAAAGTTTACCTGCTCAATATCAACAAGAGATAGCGAATATTTATAGACGTTTTACAGGTATTAACATATCTTCATCAGCTCCACAAAAAATGGGTGATATAAAGGTTAGGTCTGACTTTGCCAGTGACTCATCGGGAATAGATTCAAATACGATTTCAGCTGGTGAGGATAACCTTTTTATTTTAATCACTGCTATAGTATCACTTAAGTATTATTATGAATCGATTATGTCAGCAAATGAGATTGAAAGTATCCTATTAATTGATGAATTAGATGCCACTCTACATCCATCATTACAATCAAAATTATTAGACCTTTTTCTTGAGTACTCGCAGAATTTTAAAATTCAAGTTATTTTTACAAGTCATAGCTTGTCATTATTAGAATATGCTTTAAAGAAAAAAGATAATGTTATTTATTTAATTGACAATGTTACAAGCGTTATTAAAATGGCGTCACCGGATATATATAAAATAAAAATGTATCTTCATAATCAAACCAGAGATGACATATACACAAGTAAAGTAATACCTGTTTTCACAGAAGATTTAGAGGCACGTATTTTTTTAAATATTATATTTGACTATCTCGAAGTCCAATTAGCTGGGTTTGCAAATGTAAGGAGGTTTTTCCATCTCGTTAATGCAAATATAGGTGCCACTAATTTAGTTAACATATTTAGTGATACGTACTTGCTAAAGTCAACTATGCAATCAGTTTGCATTCTGGACGGCGACCAGAGTCCGGACTTAAATAAACATATCATTACTCTGCCTGGGGCAGCTTCTCCTGAAGAAATGATCATGAACTATTCTATTCAATTATTTGATAATGACGATCCCTTTTGGACTAATGAAACGATACTAAATCTAGGTTTTGGGAAAGTGTATTATCAAAACAACATTCGGCCAGATATAGACGGAATTCCTGCAAAACTTCAAGCATTAAGATATGCAGGTGAATCTACACACGGCAAAGAAAGAGAGCTGAGGAAAAAAGTCTTTCAAAAACACCAACGTTTTTTTGAGATGTTATTTAAACACTGGGTAAACAATGATGAACATAGTGAGCAAATAAACAAATTTACCAAGGGGCTTTATGCTATGTTCAGGAAAGCAGCTGAATTCCATGGAATTAACCCTAATGAATGGGTCATAGAATGATGCATGCTAAATGAAAATAAGGGAGGTGACTTTATGCCAACCACTCTATCTCCATTACGGTATCCTGGTGGAAAAACAAAGTTCTATCCTTATGTAAAAGCTATTTTAGAATGCAATGATTTATTAGGACAAACATATATAGAGCCATTTGCAGGTGGAGCTGGCCTTGCCATAAAACTTCTTCTTAATGGTGATGTAAAAAAGATTGTAATTAATGACTATGATCCGTCAATCTACGCCTTCTGGCAAAGCGTTTTATATCATACAGACGATTTTTGCAACCGTATTTTTAATACCGAGATTACTATTCCTGAATGGCAAAAGCAAAGAGAAATATACTTAGCTCAGGATTTAAACAAAACGTTAGAATTGGGATTCGCTACATTTTTTTTAAACAGAACTAATGTCTCCGGTGTAATTAAGGGTGGCATAATCGGAGGAAATAACCAAACCGGCACTTATAAAATGGATGCTCGTTTTAACAAAAATAATTTAATAAGGCGTATTCTGAACATAGCGCACTATAAGGATAGGATAGTATTATTTAACCTGGATGCCAATGATTTGCTTCAACCAAACAATCTTAGGCAATTTTATAAGGCCTTTATTAATTTTGATCCACCATATGTGAAAAAGGGAGATCAATTGTATGAAAACTCCTTTACAGAAAAGGATCATCGAACCCTTTCAAGAATTATTGCTCAATGCGGTAGAAAATGGATGGTTACTTACGATATATGTCCATTGGTAGCGGAGTTGTATAGTAATTATCGTCATAGTTTCCTTGATGTCACATATAGTATTCAAAATAGTAAAAAGTCAAAGGAATATGTTTTTTTTAGTGACAATTTAGATCTTCCATCAGTAATAACACTGTATTGAAAAAAATAGAGAACCAAACGTTGACATTTGCCAAAAACCCGTTTATTCTTAAAGTAGTTACCTGTCTCTAATACATAAAACGTCGCTGAAGCGGCGTTTTTCGTTTTTACAACACAAAGGGCCTTCGGGCTCTTTTTCTTTTGGAGTGATTAAATGATACCAAAGGTTAAGCGGTTGACAGATAGCAAAACCGTAGAGGCCTGCAGGAAAAACTGGTGTGAGGTCTGCGGCCAGCGCTCACATGGTGAGCCTCACCATATTATCACTCGAGGCGCCGGCGGTCCTGATCACCGATACAACCTGATTCAGTTATGCTGGATGTGCCACTATGGAAAAGTGCCAGCAGCGGAACTTCCCAAAGAAATCCTTTTTGGCTTTGTGGCCAAACGGGAAGGGACTACTGTGGCCATCATTAAGGACACACTTAACCGGATACGGCGTGGGGAATATGAATTATAAAAATCCAAAGTGGATAAGAAAAAGGGCGGTTATCTTACGACGGGATGGTTATGTGTGCCGGGAGTGCAGGCGCTTTGGCAAGACCAAAGAGGCCACAACAGTACATTATATCCTACCGGCAGAAGAGCGGTCTGACCTCGCATGGGAGAATGATAACCTGTTAAGTCTGTGTGGCAACTGCCATGATGCTATGCACGACCGTAATAACAATACACTAACCGTGAAAGGGATGGAGTGGGTGGAGAGGCTACCCCCCCACCTTCGGGCAAAAAACTGAAAAGCCAGGGGACCGGTTTGCGGGACTTCTTCCAATAGAGCGAACCCTGAAAATGTTTTTCTGGAATGTGATGGGAGGACAGGTCATGCCGATGAAGCCACATAGCCCTTGCTCTTCGCCGGGTTGCCAAAAGTATGCGGTGGAAGGCGGCAGGTGCGCCGCGCATAAACGGGAGCCTTGGCCAGGTCGCCGGGGTTTTGCGGGGTATGGCACCGATTACAAGCGGGTGCGGCGGCAGGTGCTGCGCGAAGAGCCGCAATGTGCGCTTTGTGGGTCAACAGCGTCAACCGTTGACCATATCCTCCCAGTGTCGAGAGGCGGCGGGCATGAGAGAACCAACCTGCGGGCGCTGTGCAAGCCCTGCCATGACGCGAGGAGCAAGAAACAGGCGCAAAAAAAGAACTCCGAAAGCGGGGGTTGATATGCGTTTGGGTGCATCATTTTGTGTCCTAAGTGGGGGTAGGGGGGTCAAAAAAGCTACAAAGTGGGGCACGCGGCGGCGAGCCGGCAGTGTCGTGCAAGTTTTCGCGAAATGGGGGTAGGGGCTATGACCAAGGGACGCAAACCAAAACCGACAACGCTCAAGGTACTTGCTGGCAATCCTGGCAAGCGTCCGTTGCCCGTCAACGAACCAAAACCAGCACCAGTTGCTCCGAAGTGTCCGAGCTGGCTAAGCAAAGATGCAAAAAAAGAGTGGCGTCGTATTGCGCCCCAATTAGAGCGGCTTGGTTTGTTGACAGAGCTTGACATGGCAACCTTGGCGGGATATTGCCACAGCTACGCGCAGATGATTGAAGCGCAGGCATATCTTGCTAAGCATGGTTTGAGTTTCAAAATTCCGAAGCGTGACAAGGACGGCGAAGTAGTTGGCATTTATGCTCAACAATGGCCTGAAGTTAGTATTGTGCGTCAGTGCAAAGCTGAGGTATTGCGCTACTCATCGCTTTTCGGTATGTCGCCCTCGGATCGCAGCAGGATGAGCGTGCCGGGCGCAGATGAAGGCGACGGCATGGAGTTGCTGCTGTCAGGGGTGAAACAAAATGTTCGACCAGGCAAAGGCCGATAAAGCAATAAATTTCTTTCGCAGGCTGAGGCATACAAAAGGTCAATGGCGCGGCGTGCCGTTTACGGTGCTCCCGTGGCAGGAGCAGATGCTGTCAGACGTATTCGGCACTGTGCGCGAGAATGGATATAGGCAATATAAGACGGCGTACCTTGAAATTGGGAAAAAACAAGGGAAAAGTGAAGTCGGCGCCGGTATCGGCCTCTACTGCTTGACGTCTGACGATGAGTGGTCTGCGGAGATTTACGGCTGCGCTGCTGATAGGCAACAGGCGAGCATTGTTTTTGACGTCGCGGTGGACATGGTTGATATGAGCCCGTCTTTGCGAAAGCATGTAAAGCCGATTCTTTCAAAAAAACGGCTGGTATACCTGCCAACGAAATCATTTTACCAAGTATTATCAGCGGATTCATACAGTAAGCATGGCTTCAACGTCCATGCAGTGATTTTTGATGAATTGCATGCACAACCGAACAGAGGGCTGTACGATGTCATGACACAGGGCAGTGGCGATGCGAGAAATCAACCGTTGTATTTTGTTATCACTACCGCCGGAGACGACCCCGACCGGGAAAGCATCGGATGGGAAGTACACAAAACAGCGGAATCCGTTTTGCTGGGGCTAAAAAAGGATCCGACGTTCTACGCTATGATATATGGGCTTGACCGTGGAAACGGGCGCATTTGGACAGGCCGCCAATTTGAGAAGGCAAAAGAACCCTGGGCAGAAGAAGATGTCTGGCGCAAAGTATGGGGCAATAAAAAAATATGGGCAAAGGTTAACCCGTCGTTAGGACACACCGTAACGATTGATAAGGTGCAGGAACACTATACCGCGGCGCAAGGGAGCCACGCACAAGAAAAAAACTTTCGCTGGCTGCGCTTGAACTGTTGGGAAACGTTCAAGCTGACAAAATGGCTCGGGCTGGATTTTTGGGATCTGTGCAAGGATAAAGTTGATGAAAAAAGGCTGATTGGGCGGCCATGTTACGGCGGCATAGACTTATCTAGCAAAATCGACATGACCGCTTTTGTGCTCGTTTTCCCTCCCGACGACATCAACAAAAAGTGGGCGGTACTGTCGCGCTTTTGGATTCCGGAGGATAGAGTGCGCGAACGGTACGAAACTGATAAAGTTGACTACCCGGAGTGGGTGCGGAGCGGGGATTTAAAAACGACGCCGGGCAACGTCATTGATTACGGGTTTATCGAGCACGAGGTGCTTGCGCTCAGGGATATGTACGACATTAGGGAGATTGGTTATGACCCGTGGCAAGCGATGCAGACGGCAGTCAACCTGGGTGACGAGGGGCTGGCGATGGTTGAAGTTAGGCAAGGTTTCAAGTCTATGTCCCCGCCGATGAAAGAGATTGAGCAGCTGGTGCGCGGGAAAAAGCTCGTGCATGGAGGGCACCCGATCATGCGCTGGAATGTCGGCAACGTGGTGACAAAAGTAGACGAAAATGAAAACATTCGTCCGGTCAAAGATAGAAAGACGGAGCGTATAGATGGGCTAGTGGCCATGATAAACGCCATGGCGAGAGCGATGCTGCACACCGATACAACGTCAGTTTATGAGGAACGCGGGATATTAACTTTTTAGCGGAGGGAGGCAGGCAACCATTGAGCATGTGGGCGCGGGTGTTTGGTAGGCGGTCGATAGAAAATCCAACAGTGCCGATATCGTCGCAAGAAATAAACAGAATTTTTGGGGTGGAGCAAGCCACCGCCGGAGTAAATGTGAACGAACAAACCGCTATGCGCAACGTGGCGGTTTTTGCTTGTATCCGCATTCTGGCGGAGACACCTGCGTCGTTGCCTTTGCTGGTATATCACCGACTTGCGAATGGCGGCAAGGAGCGGGCATATAACCACCCGACATATCCGGTACTGCACGACATGGCTAATCCAGAAATGACGGCAATGACGCTGCGGGAGACAATTCAAGGGCACGCGGTGAGCTGGGGGAATGGGTATGCATACATCGTCAGAGAGCACGGATGGGTAAAAGAGTTGTGGCCGTTGTTGCCAAGCAGGACAAAGCCGGAGCGAATAAAGGGTGAGTTGGTTTACAGGGTAATATTGCCAACTGGGGAGCCGCGCACACTTGACCCAAATGATGTTTTGCATATCCCTGGGTTTGGGTTTGACGGTCTGAAGGGCTATAGCCCTATCCAACTTGCGAAGGAAGCTATCGGGCTGGGGTTAGCCGCAGAAGAATTTGGCTCTAGGTTCTTTGGGCAAGGGACAAACCTTGGTGGTGTGGTTGAGCACCCTAACAAACTAAGCCAGCAAGCACACGAAAACTTGAAGTCATCGCTGGCGCAAAAGTACCAGGGGTTAGGCAAGTCTCATTTACTGCTACTCCTTGAAGAAGGCATGAAATATCAGAAGATCGGCGTTGATCCTGATTCAGCGCAATTTTTGGAGACGCGAAAGTACCAGGTCGCGGATATCGCCAGGTTGTTTCGCATTCCACCACACATGATAGCAGACTTAGAACACGCCACTTTTTCTAATATTGAGCATCAGTCCATAGATTTTGTTGTTCACACGTTGCGGCCGTGGTTGGTGCGGTGGGAGCAGGCGATTAACTATAAACTTTTTACACCAAGCGAGCGCAAGCACTACTTCGCGGAGCACATGGTAGACGGCTTGCTGCGGGGCGATGCAAAAAGCAGAGCGGAAGCGCTGTCTACGCTGCGGCAGAACGGTATTATAAGCGCTGACGAATGGCGGGCAATTGAGAACATGAACCCGCAAGAAGGGGGTGTCGGCAAGGTTTATCTAGTTAATGCAGCAATGGTGTCGGTGCCATCGGCAGCGGGAGAAGTGGTGCAACCTTTGGAGCAAAAGCAAGTACGATCCGTTGAAACGCGCGGAGAGGATAGTGGCGTGTATGCACGGTTGCGACTGGCTAGGGCGTTTAATATTGCGTTTATTGACGTGGGGCAGCGGATTGTCCGGCGCGAGAAGTCAGACATCATAAAAGTGGGGCTAAAAGTGCTTGACGAGCGCAATCTTGACCGTTTTGACCGTTGGCTAGAGGATTTCTACCGTGATGCAACTGGATGGATCGCTAAAACCATAACTCCGTTGGCACACAGTTATACGGAGTCTGTCCATGCTCTGGTCGCCGAAGAAATAGACGCTCTGCCAGGCATGACACGAGCGCTTGTGGAGTTTGTTGACCAGTACGTTGATGCCTTCACTGCACGTTATACATCATCATCGCTGGGGCAACTGCAGCACGTTATCAAGCGGGCGATAGAGGATAATGCTGACATCGCAGAGGCAATACAGATCCGCCTAACGGAGTGGGAAGAACGCCGCCCGAGCAAGATTGCCATGAACGAAACGATGCAACTAGGCAATGCGGTTGCGCTTACTGTGCTAAAAGAGGCGGGCGCTAGTCGTGTGCGGTGGGTTAATACCGGCTCAAAAACGTGTCCTTACTGCCAGCCGATGGACGGAAGGGTGGTGGCGATAGGCAATCAGTTTGTCCACGACGGAGACGCGCTGCTATCGCTCGAGGGCGAGATGAAGATTTATCGGGACACTACACACCCCCCATTGCATCAAGGGTGCAGATGCATGATTGCGCGAGGATAAGGAGGCTATGCAGATGAAGCTCGAATACAGGGAATTTCCCGTTATGGAATTACGGTTAGACGACGGCGGGGAGCAGACCAAAAAACTAACAGGCTATGCAGCAGTATTCAATAAGCTCTCGGAAAACCTAGGCGGCTTCCGTGAAAAAATCGCCCCTGGCGCGTTTACAAAAACAATACAGTCGGCAGACGTCAGGTTGCTTATCAATCACGAGGGGTTGCCGCTGGCCCGCACTAAGTCTCACACGTTAATACTGGTCGAGGACGCAGACGGTTTGCGGTTTGAGGCTAACATGGACATTTCTGACCCCGATGTGCAGCGCATCGTCCCGAAGATGAAGCGCAACGACTTAAACCAGATGTCCTTTGGTTTTTACACTGTTTCGGATAAATGGGAACACCCAGCGGAAAAGAGCAACAAGGAAAGCATTAGGACTTTGCTGGAGGTTGATTTGTTCGACATCAGCATAGTTACCTTCCCTGCGTATCCACAGACCAGCGCTAGCATACGGTCTGCGAAAGAGGTATACGATTCTTACCTCGCATCCCTGCAGGTGCAGGATGATGCGATTAAGATAGAGCAACAGCGGGCGCTGGATGCTCACCGCGAAAGACAAATAAAAATTTGGAGGTATCAAGCATGACCTGGGAAATTTTAGAAGCAAAACAATCTCGGTTTAAGCTGGTCGAAGACCAGAAGGCGTTGCATGGTAAGGCGGCGAGCGAAAAGCGCGATTTCACAGCGGAGGAAAAGACGGAGTGGGAAAAGCGGGAAGCTGACATCGACCGCATGACTGTTGAGATCGCGCGGTTTGAAAAACTGCTGGAGATTAAAGACGAAGAGGCCGCCAAGCGTGCTGCCGATGGGTTTAAGCCTGACGGCGAGCGCACAGATGACACAAAGAAAAAGGCGGAGGAAGATTATGCTCAAGCATTCCGCCACTGGTTGCAGGGCGGCGCCGAGGCACTCACGCCGGAGCGCAGGGCGCAGATGCAGGCGCGGTTCGTGGCGCCGGAGGGGCGGCAGCTTGGCGTTGGTACAGGAGCTGCTGGCGGGTTCCTTGTGCCGCAAGGATTCTATGAGCAGCTGATTGTGTCAATGCGGGCGTTTGGCGGAATAAGGAATTCTCGCGCCAACATTTTCACCACCGCATCCGGGCAACCTCTGCCAATTCCAACCACTGATGACACAGCGAACACCGGTATGCGGATAGCGGAAAACACACAAATAACGGATTTGGCAACAACCTACGGGCAGCGGATCCTCGGTGCACACGTATACACTTCACGCATCATCAGGGTAGCGGTGCAGTTGTTGCAGGACTCGGCATTTAACATCGAGAGCCACCTGGCCGGTGTTATGGGAACGAGACTCGGGCGCATCACAAATACCGAGTTTACCACTGGCACAGGCACTGGTCAGCCGCAAGGCGTGCAAACCGGCGCAACACCTGGCGTGGTAGCGGCTGCGGGCAACACAACTACCGTCACTTATGCAAACCTTGTTGCGCTAGAGCACTCTGTTGACCCGGCGTATCGGCAGGGCGCGGAGTGGATGTTCCATGATACCGTCTTGCGCACACTCAAGCAGATGGTTGACGGGCAGGGGCGGCCGCTGTGGACACCTGGGCTTGCCGTTCGCGAGCCGGATACTATCCTCGGCTATCGGTATGTTGTCAATCAGGACATGCCCGTCATGGCGGCAAGCGCACGTTCCATCCTATTCGGTGATTTTAGTAAATATCTTGTCCGCGACGTGCTTGACATCCAGGTGCTGCGGCTAACAGAGCGGTATGCAGATTTCCTGCAGGTCGGCTTTTTGGCGTACTCGCGCCACGATGCCTTGCTGTCTGACCCTGCCGCGATCAGGTTTTACCAGAATTCTGCGACCTAAGAAAAAGTTTGAGAGTGGGGGGCGGCGGCTCCCCTCTCTCGGACATAAGGATGTGGCATTATGTTAAAACGTGTGAAGATGCTAGAAAGCATAGGGTCATCGGAGGGCTGGGCGTATGGGTGCGGCCAGACTGTGGAAATTGACGCAGATCTTGCGGATAAGTGGATAGCGTCGGGCATTGCGAGGTTTGCGGAAGAGCCCATAGAGGATGCGACGCTGATTCCTCCCGAAACCGCCACGCTGCATAAGGCCAGACCCACCAAAAAGAGGTGATGACTTGTGAGCATTAACGCCGCCTATGCTACCCCCGCTGAATATCGACGTGTTATTGGCATGACAGACGCGGGGCTTGATGCGGATATCAGTGTCGACTTGATGGCTGTTTCCCGTTACTTGGACGGCGAAATGCGTCGGTTCTTTAGCCGCGATGCCGCGTCGGTCATCAGAGTATATGCGCCGCAGTATGACACAAAGGCGCTGACCGTCGATGACATGTCCGCTGCCCCGTCACAGGTGCGCGTAGACACAGCGGGCGATGGCACCTTTGCGACGATGTTGCCTGTTGCGGCCTATGAGCTCTTGCCACGCAACGCGGTGATGTCACCAGAGCCTGCCCCGTTTACGCAGATTGCTCTTGTACCGTGGGGGACGTTGCCAACGTTTCGTGCTGGGCAACGGGTTGAAGTCACCGCTCGGTGGGGTTGGCCTGCGGTTCCAAGCGCTATCCAGCGTGCGACGATACACATCACAGCGATTCTGCGGTTAGAGACACCGCGGGCGACAAAGCGCATAGCAGAGCTTGGTGATACCATCGAGACATCACACCAGGCACAAAACATTATTCGGCAACTGATAAATCAATATAAGGTGTGGTTAGTATGACCAAGCGTCCATCGCGCTCACGCACAATTCAGATTGAAGGGCTAGAGGACGTCCTGCGGAAATTAGGCGACCGTCGCATATCAGACAAACCGATGCTGGAATTGCTTGAGGAAGCGTCAAATCTGGGGGTGGAGGCCGCCAAAGAAACAGTTGATGCGAGCACGGGCAGAGCCGCGCACTCTATCCACCACAGGGTATGGTCGCGCACATTATCCGCAAGGGTTTACACGATGATGGCGCGAGTGCGCACTAAAAGTATTGATAAGGGCAGAAAGAAAAACGAAGGCACGACAATCGAAAGGCTGGCGGCATGGGAGAAAAAAGCAATTTATCACGGGAAAATGCACATCCCCGACGAGGAACGCAGCAAGATTATTCGCATTTGGAAAGCGGTCAAAGAGAAGGGTGTGCACGGGAAAACTTTTGTTGTGGGTGCTAAAGAAACCATCGAGGCGCAAATGCCGCGATTGGTGAATCATGCGATGGAGCGATTAAAGGAGCTGGCTAAGAGATGAATTTTGATTTGTTTATCGACAGGCTTAATGCTTTGCAGCGATCCATCAGTATCATGTCACCTGTAGCCATGACCGTTAAGCGCACATACTGGGGCGCACCGTCTGGCGCGATAAGTGACCTGCCGGCGGTTATCAACACACTGTCGGAGCCAGAGCGAACATTGGGCATGGGCGCAAGGCGCGAGGCGAGGTATCGTGTTGTGGTGCAGATATTAGTGGCGCGGGCAATGCCAGAGGACGAACGGAGCAGCCGGATTGCAACTGCTTTCTGGTTCGCCGCCAAGGCCGCGTTTGATGCGGATCGGACAATCGGCGGCACTGTGATGCATGCCATACTGCAAGGGGCGAACCCTACAGTCCCTGTGCTGTTGCAGCATGGCGGGCAAGCGTATGTGGGTCTTGATGCTGTGCTAGAAATTGACCATATTGAAATTTAGCAAGGAGGGCGCTTTGTGGCGAAGTACCGGATTTTAACTGGCATGGATTACCCACCGGACAAGCGGGTGGAAGCGGGCGATATAGTGGACGATTTGCCGGCGAAGTCGGTAGGGTGGTTGCTGGAGCAAGGGTGCATTGAGTTGGTGGAGGCAGGTGAAAAAGCATGAGCTTTGTGCATGGTTCGACAGGGCGGGCCTATGTAAACGGTTTTGACCTGAGTGCCTTTTTCAAGAGCGTGTCTGGCTCCGAAGAAGTAGAGGCTCATGACAGCACCACCCTCGGCGCAACGGCAAAGACGTATATGCCGGGACTGGTTGATGCAACGCTGAGCGCGGAGGGGTTATTCTCCGGGGCAGTGGGCGCCACGGATACAGTTTTGTCTGCCGCTTTGCGTGGGCGGACCCCTGTACTGTGGAACTGGCTACCCGCAGGAGATACGGACGGGGCGTTTGGGTACGGTTTGTTAGCTATCTCCACCAACTACGAGATTGATACACCTGTGGATGATTTGGTCAGCGTAACCGCAGAAGCGCAGTCTAATGTTGGACTTGAGCGGACACAGATTCTACATCCTCTCGCGGCGCGGACGGCGACAGGCAACGGTGTAGCACGTGACCATGGTGCGGTAACAGTAAACGGGGGTGCAGGGTATCTGCAGGTTACGGCGGCATCCGGCACAACGCCGAATCTGGTAGGCCGCATTCAGCACAGTGTTGATAATTCGGTTTGGGTTGACCTGATCACCTTTGCGGCGGTCGCAGCAGCGAACAATGCACAGCGGCTGACCGTTGCCGGCACCGTCAACCGTTGGACGAGGGCAACATGGGCAATAACCGGCACGACACCGAGCTTTACATTCTTTGCGGCATTTGACCGCAAATAAACAAAGGAGGCAAATAGGATGACTTTTGTTCATGGTTCTGTTGGCGTTTTGCAGCTTGGCACATTAGCCGCACCTGGCACACCGACCGCGATAAGCGGTTTTTTAAATTCCGTTAGTTTTCCTTTTGAGGTGGAAACGGCAGAGATAACCACTCTCGGCGCGACCGCCAAGTCGTACTTACCGGGGCTTGAGGACGCAACAATCAGCATCGAGGGACGGTTCCACGTTACGGCAGATGCGCACTTGAACGGCATCCGAAGGCTGGCTAATATCTCGTTTGTGTATGGTCCTGCCGGCAGCACCGTTGGTTCGCCTCGTTACTCTGGCACATGTATGCTCACCAATTATGAGATCAGCGGTGGCGTTGATGATGCTGCGACATTCTCCGCGGAACTGCAAGTTACGGGCGCAATCACGAGGGGGGTCTTTTAATGTCTAAAATGTTGACGATTGAGGATATTCTTCTCGCGCCGGACCTAGAGAGCAAAGAAGTGGCTGTCCCCGAATGGGGCGGGACTGTAAAGGTCAAAGGGATGACCAAGCGAGAGCAGCAACAGATGCGCAAGTCTACAACCGACCCTCAAACAGGACAAATAGACTCCGACCGGCTAGAGGCGGCGATGCTGGCGCACTGCTTGGCAGACCCGGTGGTAACGATTGAGCAGGCAGAGCAGCTTATGCAAAAGTCAGCCACAGCGGTAGATAGGGTGCTTACGGCGGCGATGGACGTTGCTGGCATGAGTGATACGGCACAGAAAGCGATGTCCCGTACCTTTCACGCTGGGGATGAGAGACCCGAAGCGACATCCTGATGCAGCGGAGCGAACGTTTTTGTTTCGGCTCGCAAAAGACCTAGGCATGACAGTAGCGGAACTGGAGCGGCGAATCAGTACGTATGAATTTGCGGAGTGGGCTGCTTACTACAGCGCATTAGCCAAAGCAGAAGAGGCTGCCCACAAAAAGGCTGAACAAAAGGGCAGAGGCAGGAGGCGATGAACAATGTCCGGCAGAGCGGTAGGAACACTAATAGTCCGACTGAATGCGGTAACGTCACAGTTTCGCAGAGAAATGACAGAGGCGCAGGCTAAGCTCCAGAAGACCGCGAGAGTGGCCGAGGACGCGTCGCAAACGATTGCCACTGCCCTTGCTGCCGTAGGCGTGGGTGCTGCAATGGCTGGCGGCGCTGCTATCAAGATGGCCGCACAATGGGAGCAGACGGAGATTGCTTTTGAAACGATGCTCAAAAGCGGCGAAAAGGCGCGGTCTTTTTTGGCGGAGCTTGAGAATTTTGTTGACAAGACTCCGTTTGAAATGCAGGGGATTATCAGTTCCACCCGGCGCTTGATGGCATTTGGTTTTGAGGCGGAAGAAATTATACCGATGTTGACCGCAGTGGGCAACGCGACCGCCGCCCTCGGGGGCGGGGATTTTGAGATTTACAGAATGACATATGCACTGGGGCAGATGCGGGCAAAAGGTCATCTGGCAGCAGAAGAAATGAGCAGACAACTTGGTCAGATTATCCCTGCATGGGAGTTTCTCGCCGAATCAATCGGCGTCAGTGTTGGAGAGGCAAAGAAGATGGTCGAACAGGGCATGATCCCGGCAACAGAGGGCATCCAGGCAATACTGCAGGGGATGACCAGGGAATACGGGGATGCGATGGGTCGTCAGAATCGTACGCTGATCGGGCAGTGGAGCACATTAAAAGACCGTATGCGAACCATAGTGAGAGGAATGGGTGCGTACTTTATTGACACGTTGGATATTATGCCTATATTGCAACGGTTAAACAGAACCTTTGAAGGGCTCGCCACCTCGTTGCGCGGGGCAGAAAATCCAGCGGAGGCAATGCGAGCCATCCTGCAGCAAGCGTTTACCCCGGAGCGGCGGCTTATCGTCGTCGGGCTTGCTGGGGCGATATCCGGGTTGCTATACCCCGCTCTAGCTGCTGCGGCGAAGGTAGCATGGAAGGCTGCGCTCGCCCTTACGCCGTTTGTTGTGAAAGGGGCTGTGTTGGCGGTCGTCCTCTACAACCTATATGACGCATTGACACGGTCGAACAGCATGATGGATAAGGCTGCAGCTGTGACCGTGGCACTAGGGGTCGCTGCGTGGTTTGCGTATTCCTCCGGTCTGGTAGCTCTCGTAAAGGGGCTGTGGGCAGCTACAACTGCGAAATGGGCGATGATCGCCGCCGCAAAAACGTTGTGGGGCAAAATCGTTGCGTTGTTTGCTTTGATGGGGCCGAAAGGCTGGCTGATGATTGCTGGCGCCATAGGGGTGACTGTTGCGGCGGTGTCGATATTGAACCGGGCATTGGCGCAAACAACCGCTATTTTAGCGGGAGCTCCACAGATGCAAGATTATGCAGACGGGGCAACCGAAGGACAAAAAGCACTCACCGAGGCATTAGAAGAATCCACAAAGGCTGCCCGCCGGAATATCCTATCTTTCGACCAAGTACACACATTGCAGGAAGAGATGGGCAAAACGGCTGGCGGAAGTCTGCCGGGGCTGCCAGACTTTGCACTTCCCACAGGGATCGGGGATCTTAGGACTGCTCTAGCGGAAACAGAAGAGCAGATGAATGCAATAGCGACAAGCTTTGAGCAGGCTGGCCCACCCGCGAGCAGCCTAGGTCGCGTATGGGAGTGGCTAAAAACAACTGCCGGCACAGTGACAGATGGGGTAAAAAGGGCCTGGGGGGACGCCAAGACAGCTCTTGGTGAGCAGTGGGCAACGCTGCGCACATGGGCAACCGAGCGTTGGGGGGCAGTGGGCACAGCAGTCAATAATGCCCGGGATGCTGTCCCCAGCTTACGCACCGCCTTTGGAAATGCTAAAACAGATCTTGGAGAGCAATGGTGGGCTATTAGCACATGGGCTAGCGAACATTGGGGAGCAGTAACCACGGCCATCGCCACGGCCACGGAGAACGCTCGCACCGAAATAGGCACCAGGTGGGATACGATTATCAGCAGACTGACAGAACGTTGGAGAAATATCAGTACGACCAGGTGGACAGATATAACCAACGCCATCGCTATAGCTGTAGACAATGCGCGTATTGAAATTGGCACACGCTGGGACGAGATAATCTCCCATCTGCGTGACCGCTGGGCTGCTATCCAAGCGGCGGCCAGCATCGACTGGGAAGCAATCAACGAAAACATCCGCATCAAGGTGTTGGACTTATCCGGCTGGCTAGGCAGGCGTTGGGCGGCAATCCAGTCCGTGCTTGGCACAGTCTGGACGGCTATCCAAGGTGCGGCTAGTGAGCAATGGGCAAGGATACGCGATACCGTTGTCGGCCACGTCAACGGTATCATTGGAGCAATCAACAACCTCATCGCGGCATACAACAGCATCCCGCTCGCACCAAATCTGCCGATGGTGGGGACAATCCCCGCGCGCGGCGGTGGCATAGGGGATCTTAGGACAGCAGAACGGCTGACACCATTCGCCAAGGGTGGCATCGTCACTTCGCCTACAAGGGCGCTGATAGGCGAGGCTGGACCGGAGGCGGTTATCCCTCTGCGTCGTGGTAACGCTGGCATTGATGCTATCGCTGATGCGGTTGGCAACGCCGTACTGTATGCCATGCGCGAAGCCATGCGAGCCACCGCAGCGGGGCAAGGCGATAGCCGTGAGATTGTCCTTGAGGTAGATGGCGCACGGCTTGGACGGGTTATCCTACCTGCCCTGCGCAACGAAGGATACAGAACCGGGGTGGTGGCAACATGATATGGCTAAATGGCATACTGCTGCCGGAACCGTCAGGGCTTGATATTGGCATCCACGACATTACCCGCTCTGAGCGTTCATCCTCCGGGCGCATGTCACAAGAGTTTATCGCGCGGAAGCGCACGGTCAGCATCGAGTATGAGCGCATCGTTGGTACGGATATAGATGCTATCTTGGCAAACCTAGAATCGCGCGTTTTCCACATCCTGCGCTACCCAGATCCGCGAGGCGGAGAGCGAACTATCACGGCGTATGTTGGCGACAGGGCGATGGGCGCGTTTTACACCATCGGCGGCGCGCGGTGGTGGCAGGGTGTTAGGTTTACGATGATTGAGCAGTAGGAGGCAAGCGTATGCTCCCAGCCAGCAAAGAATTTAATGCCGCCATGGTGGCCGACACTCGCCGCACATTTGGGCGGGTCATAATAGATTTTACAGATATTATGTTCGACCAATCTATCACCGTCACCGCCAACGAACAGGCAAACGCCGCCGCCTTGCTGCCACAGGTCGCAGACAACCTGACCGATGTCCCTCGCAGATGGGCATCCGCAGACGGCACAACGCTGGCTGACGGTTTATCCTTCCCCGCACCTTCAGTCCCCGCAGACGGACAGATGGGCTGGTGGGGCGTACAGATGGCAGGTGTAGGCGGCGCATTCTCCCCCTCATTCCCGACGCTGACAGTCAACTTTGCATCTCGTCCCGTCCACAGTCTGCGCGTAGTGGGTGATTCGGCGCGGGGTGATTTCCCCGTTGACTTTGAGATTCGTCTGATTGGCGCAGGCGGGGCAGTACGGCATACCCGCACAGTGACCGGCAACGCATCCATGGTATGGCAGGAGACCATCACTCCCGTAACAGAGGTACTGCAATACGTCCTTGAGGTGCGCAGGTGGAGCCATGCTGGGCGGCAGGCGAAAATCGTTGAGGTGTTTACGTCCATACAAGAGACATACGAGGGCGACAACCTCATCAGCATCAGCTTGCTGGAGGAACGGGAATTGGCACAGCAAGGTCTGCCGGTCGGCATCATCAGTGCCAATGAGATAATGGTCAAACTGGACAACTCCACCCGTAGATTTGACGCCGGGAATCGGGAATCGCCATTGTATCAGTTGTTGGTGCAGAACCGGCGTATCAGGGCATGGCTGGGCGCGGAGATAGGCGGTGACATGGAGTGGGTGCCGCTTGGCACATTTTGGTCTGGCGAATGGACGGCGCAACGCGAGAAGCTCTATGCCAGCACCACAGGCCGCGACCGCCTAGAGTTTTTGCGTAAAAGCACCTACTCCGCCAGCCAAGTACTCGTCAATCAATCCCTCCATGCATTAGCGACAACAATCCTAATAAACGCCGGGCTTAACGCATCAGAGTACTGGGTTGACCCAGCACTGCAAAGCATCATCGTCCCCAATGCATGGTTTGGCACCGTCAGCCACCGCGAAGCCTTGCGGCAGATTGCCGAAGCATCGCTCGGGCAGGTGTATGCCGACCGAAACGGCGTTATCCGGGTGGAGGGCGCGGGGCATCTCCTGGGGCAGGAATCATTTGTCGGGCCGATGATGTCCTCCGCGCAAAGCCTGACCATCAGCGCGGACAATTATTTTCGCAAAGACACCCCCGTAAAATGGGGGGAGCTGGCAAACCGTATCGAGGTGGAAACACAACCACTAAGGGCTGTAGCAACGGCACAGGAAGTATTCCGCAGCAACGAGCCTGTACCGATTGCCGCAGGACAAACATTGACGCTGACGGTGCGCTATAACGAACCGCCGGTGATTGATGCGGTGCCCAGTTTGGTAGATGCTCCTGCCGGTGCGGCAATAATCGTCGCGACATTCTATGCCTGGGGTGCAGATGTGACCATCCACAGCCCGAACGCCGGAACATTTACACTCATCATCAACGGCAGACCGCTGCGGGTACTCAACAAGGAGCGAGCGGTCACTGAAGACGCGACCAGCATCCGCGACAACGGCCTGCTGCGCTACGAGTTTCCGGCGAACCACCTGGTGCAGACGCTTTCCCGCGCACAGGCGATAGCTGATACTCTGCTCCGACTGTACCGGCATCCACGCAGGGACTTGGCGATGGACTGGCGGGGCAATCCCGCGCTAACGCTCGGCGATATGGTTATCACCCGCGACCATCAAGACTGGCTGCGATACTGGGTGACAAAGCAAGAGATTGACTATGACGGCGCACTCCGCGTCAGACTTGAGGGGAGGCTTGCACGATGACCACACCGGCAACACAGCCGCTGCGGACGGACAGGGACGGTAGACCCATACCGCAGTATTGGAACTCGCACACACAGGCGTTTGAGCCAGGGCAGGGCGATGCAGGGGCGATGCAGATTACATCCATGCAGCGCAAATGGCGGGATGATTTCCCCGGCGCGGCGTTAAACGCAGCGAATTGGCAGACCATTCAGACCGGGGCGGGGCACACCATTACTGTGTCCGGCAGCAATTTGGCTATAGCTACCGGCACGACCATCAACGCCGAAACAATTCTTCGCAGCGTTGTGGCATATACTATCCCGTTCCGCGTCATGTTTATTTTTATGCTCAACCAGCGTATTGCTAACCAAGAGTTTTTTCTTGAGATTTTAAATGCTGCTGGCAACATGGTAGCACAGTGGCTTTTCAGCGGCACAAGCGCAGTGGCTGGAACCCACAACACAACAAACGAAGGCACAGCAGGCACACCTGCAAGCCCGGCTATCGCATCCACCGCAGCGATGGCGATCGCGGAGATTGAGCTGTTCCCCGACGAGGTGTATTTCCACAGCCGCCCCGCTGACAGCACGGCTACCAGAACAGCGTCTGCCGTCCGAACTCGCTTTATCCCCGACCCGAATCAGCAGTATTTCATCCAGATCCGCGCCCGGAATCTTGCCGTGGCTCCCGCCAGTAGCACAACGCTGACCGTTGATGCTGTAACCGTACAAGACATCGCGGAGTTGACGGCAGAAATCACAGGCGGTCGAGGACAGATAATCGGCAGTCAGGCGATGGCGGTGCAGGCGGTAGGTGGCACGGTAGGCACAGTGACCACCGTTGGCACAGTGACCACGGCATCTGCGCTCACCACCGGCAATATGCAGTCCATCAACACCGCCTTTGCGGACACCGCCGCCGCTTTAGGCGCAAATGCTGTATTCAACGGCGCAGCGAGAGATTTCAGCGTGACACAACGCACTAACCGTTTCCGAGTGGCATCCAGCGCCGACCAAGCAGGGACATTGTTTATTGAGCAAAGTAACGACGGCACAAACTGGGTGATGACGCACAGCGCGGCTACTGTGTCTGTGACTGATGCTGATGCTGTAGCGCGTCACATTGCCCGCATAGATGCAGAGGTAAGCAATCGCTTCGCAAGGGTACGTTATCGCAATGGCGCGACACTGCAGGCCGCATTCCGACTTATCTCAATGCAGACGGGGGTGTAGTTTATGATTAACGAGCAAATGGCAAATATCCAGTGCCAGTGCGGGCAGAAATTCCAGGTGCTGAACGGTGACGGCACCGACTGGGACGAGGCGGCAACATCACAAGCGTATCATGAGCATCTGGCAGTATGCGAGGGGGCTAAAGCATGAGTACCGCACCATCAGGTTGGCAGACACCAAAGACAAACTGGCTCACATCAGACCCGATAGCCATAGGAGACCTTAACCGCGCGGAAGGAAATTCTGCCGCCATTGAAACCGGCTCTCGCACACTTGACCAAGCCCTAGCATCGCCTGCCAACATCGGCACGCTGCGGCAGGTGTTGTCATGGTTTGCCGGCAGAATTCGCGCTATCAACGGCACAGCGAATTGGCTTGATGCTCCGGCAACGAACTTAGCGGTACTGCACACCCACCGAACGCGCACATATGCCCGTACCTATCTCCATATGTAAGGAGGTTGAACAATGTCAGAACGTTTAGCTATTTTAGGGCAAGTCGCACCTGCCGCAAACACAGACACCGACCTGTACACTGTTCCTACAGGACGGGAGGTATCAGGAATACTGACCGTCTGCAACCGGTCAGGGGTTGAGGTACGATTTAGGGTTGCCCGCCGTGTCGGTGGAGCAGCTTTGGCAAACCAGCATTTTACCTACCACGACACGCCGCTTGGGGCAAACGCGACTTTTGTCCGTGCAGGGCTTGCTATGCAGGCGGGCGTGGTTGTAACGGTCAGAGCGTCAACCGCCGATGTAACTTTTACTCTTGAAGGCAGTGAGGTGACTATTTAATGACGCAAAGTGTGTTTCCGGCGGCACAAGCAGGTCTTTTCGTTGAATGGACTGTCCCAGGTACGTATAGCTGGACAGTCCCCGCCGGAGTGTTTGCGGTACTCTGTGTGGTCGGCGGCGGCGGCGGCGGTGGTGGTGGCGGTGGTGGTAACGGAACAGCCGGTGTAAACGGTGCTTCCGGTGGCGGCGGTGGTGGCGGTGCCGGCCGTCTTGCCCTGGCGTTACTGCCTGTCGTTCCAACACAGGTTCTAACCGTTGTTGTCGGCGGTGGCGGCGCGGCAGGCGCAGGAGGCACTGGCGGTGTTAACGGCGGTGTCGGCGGTGCCGGCGGCGTATCACGAGTAGCTGCCGCATTTCTTGTCGCTTCTGCCGGTGGTGGCGGCGGCGGCGGGGGTGGGCAAAGCTTAACTAGCGGCGGCGCTAGTTTTGGAGGTGGCGGCGGCGCCATAGCTGCCCAGGCCGCGCTAGTTTTACCTTCAGAAGGCTTTTTAGGCGCAGCAAGCGGCGCCAATGGCGAACATGGTGGCGGCGGCGGTCATGGCGGAGGTCTTAACGGTATTACACCAGCTCTTGCCGGTGGCGGCGCCGGCAGTACAGGCGCGGCAGTTGGTGCCAGCGGCGGTGCTGGAGAACGTTGCAGCGGTGGCGGCGGCGGCGGGGGTGGGCATACTACTTCTTCGCGTTCTGGGGGTCCCGGCGGTGCCGGCGGCCCTGGATACGTCTCGATTTCTACTCTATAAGATAAGGAGGTAGAACTATGACGACTCAAAAGTTGATGTCATTACATTCAGGCGAAATAACCACAAGACCTATTTCTATTGTTGAATATCCTGTTAGAGATGCTAACGGCAAGATAGCAACCGCGCAGTTTGTAGTTGAAGATAACGAGGATAGGCTGATAAGCCTTGAAAGCAAGTTAGACCAGATACTTATTCATCTGCAACGTCTGACTTCACCTAATTAATTTTAGTCAGCGCATTTAGCGATTGCACTCACGCCACGTAAAATAACAGCACAAATAAGGAGGCCAACAATGACAAGTCTTGAAATTGCTGTAGCAAAACACGAACAACAGCTAGAGCAATCGTCTTGCCGGCTGAAACGCATTGAAGAAAAATTGGACAGGCTCCACACATGGCTTATTGGCGTCCTCGGCGGGGTAGTGGCGTCGCTGGTGCTGCTGATTCTGAATCTGGGGGCGAGGAGGTGAACAAGGTGGAAGATTACAATATCAATAAGCCTTTCTGGGCGTCGAAGCGGTGGTGGATGACAGCAATCGCTGTTGCTATCCCAGTGCTGAATCAGGTTTTCGGCCTTGGCCTGGACGTGGGCGAAATTACTGCCATTGCCGCGCCGGTGATGGCGTATATCCTGGCACAGGCGTTTGTTGACGCAGGACACTAAAGGGAGGAGCAGACTAATGCAGAGACCTAGTGTATATGGCTGTGACGTGTGCAAAAAGGCAACCGCAGTCGGTCGCGTGGCGGTGTTGATGTATCAAGCACAAAAAGAGCAAGACTCTGAGCGCATCAGGGAGCTGGTTAGGACAGCCCTGACTGCGCTGGAAAGGGCGGGGCGTCAGCATGCGTAGACGTGTATGTATAGACCCAGGACACGGCGGGTCTCAACCTGGCGCAGTAGGCCCAACCGGAGTACGGGAAAAAGATATTGCGCTAGTGGTATCAAGGCTGCTTCGTGAGATGCTCATAACGCCGCCGAATGAAGCCCTACGACAGGCACAGGAAGCATTTGGTGCGGCACAGAAGCGCGGAGATAGTGCGGCCATGGAAGCTGCGAGAGCAGCGGGGCAGGCGGCGCGAGCAGCGGGCGCAACCGATGCAGGAGTACAAGCGCTGTGGCAAAGTCCAGTGGGGCCGATAGCGGTCACGCTGACCCGTGACAGTGATATCGATGTGGCCTTGACTGCCCGGGCTGATATGGCCAATGCATGGAGAGCTGATGCCTTTATCAGCCTCCACTGCAACGCGGCGGTTAGCCGGCAGGCTCATGGTTTTGAGGTGTTCACCTCACCCGGCCAGGATCGCTCTGACGTGCTGGCGGAGGAGATCATCAAGGCGGTAGCCCTGGCGTTCCCGGCACTGCGCATCCGCCGGGACATGACGGACGGCGATAGCGATAAGGAGGCCCGGTTCGCTGTGCTGACAAGGGCCAGGGTGCCGGCGGTGTTGGTGGAGATGGCTTTTATCTCTAACCCTGCGGAGGAGCGCCTTCTGGCCAGCGCAGACTTTCAGCGGCGCATGGCACAAGAGATAGCGTCGGGGGTATTTAGATTTTTGGATTAGCCAAGTGACCAATTATTCCATCATTCAGGTTAGAGAGTACATCAAATATGAAAAACCAAAGCAATTAAGATTAAATGACAATAAAGACGATTGAGCAATCCGGCCTTCGGGCCGGATTTTTTGCGTTTATGTCCAAAAAAGTGAAGCGCTGGAATCGTTTATAAGCGGTGTTTAGGAAGCGGTTAGGGAGAGCGGGGAACTATCGATGTGGCACACAAGTGCCATCCATGTGCCCAAATTCTTTCTGAAGTGCCCTTTTTATCCCCTCCCAGCCTGTGTTACCAATAATTAAATTCCTTATAAATCGGGGGTATTCCCCGGTCAGTCTATGTCAGTTCGGAAACACTCACAGGACTTAAAATCCCTCGGGAGTTTCTCCCGTACCGGTTCGACCCCGGTCTTCGGCACCACTTTGCTCAACAGCTGAGATTGTGTAATCGTGCTTTGCGGGCGGATTATGCAATCTCTATTTTTATTTCTGCGCCAATACGCGACTGCTTGGTGATGGAGAGCAATAGATGGCTATAGATGCTAAAATGTATAAAATATAAAACCCCGTCCAGAATAATGGGAATGGAGGGGTGAGAGAGATGAGCGATAGGTTTACAAACGGTTTTGTCGCCGGACTTGTGGCTGGTACGACTATGAGTGTCATGAATTATATTTCCCATCAAATCGGGATTGTTGATTTGCTATACTTAGATTGGGCGTCTGTATTGCTTTACGGTTATCGGCACGAGACTGTGCTTGAGGCTGTAGTCGGGCAAGCAGGCAAGTTATTTTTTGCCGGTCTGTTGGGGAGTTTTTTTGCTTTCTGGCTGACTATAGTAACCAGTAAATACCTTTTCTTTAAAGGTATCGTTTTTGGTATTGCGGTGTGGTTTGTAGTCCATGCCACGGCCACACTTTTTAAGTTGTTTCCCATGATTCCCATTAATTCGGATACAGTTTTTTCGTATAAAGTAGAAGCCGTCATTTTTGGCATTGTACTGGCTGAATCAATGCGTAGGTTGACTGGGAAGCAGGTAAAGAGTGAAGAGTACTAGCCGCATTTTTGGGCATGTTGCATTTAGGGGAATTTTTAGGTTGAGCGGTCGTTTAGCTGAGGCGCTTGGAGAGGTGCGCTGACAGGTAGTTGTTCAGTATTTCGGAAAAGAGCCGGATCGCCTAAAGTAGTCGCTGTCAGTGTGGCAGCAGCGCCGAAGACAGCATGGCCTACCATTTCACAAAGGACTGTTTTTGGCGATAAAGGCCCTACCAAGGTGGCTCCCATGGTGGAAAGAACGCCATAAAAGCTGACCCACGTCGCCTCACCGAATGCGAAGCCCTTTAACAGCGCTTTATCTTTGCCGGTGAAGGTAAGCATGTATACCGTACCCACACCAAGCATAGTCGCCACCACATTGTCAGCGACAGTTCCCACTATTTTTCCAGAGGGGCTGTACGCTCGGTGTGCAGGAAGCAACATTCCTGCTGATTTTTCCGGGCCAGTTATTTCAGCCCAATTGCGCTTCTTTGCCAGAGACATTAAGGACATTTTGGCCACATTGCCCGCTAATCCGCAGACAATGCCTAAGATGAGTCTATCTTTTATTTTCATAGGAAAATCCTTTCTGGTCTGACCGAAAATTAATCGTGATTTCTTTTAGGATTTTAGTTTGCCCGAGAGTAGTTATTAAAAACAGTAATAATAAAATTTTTATTTTATGGCATAGGAAATTATATCGTTCAGGGAAGCTACGATCCTATGCGTTGGGGTTTGTAAGGGGTGTGCCCCTTACGCTCGCGGTGTGCTCAGAGCCCGCAGGCTCGCCGAAGGGGCGGCAGCCCCTAGCGGACAAGAAAAACGCATCTTTGGATAAAGCGCGAAGCGTTTTTCTTGTATAGCTATATGAAGTTCAGAGTCCTCGTAAATATTCATTTTTAAGCAGTTCCGTGTGACCTAACGCCCGCTCAGTTTCCGCCAATAGGCGACCCTTGTCTTGTGGCAGCAAGCCGCCGATGGCAAAATAGTTAGAGGCATGGTTAGAGCGAAACAGACAATGTTTAACGTCTAGGTTTGCCAGGATCATTTTTAGCTCCAAGAGCACCTCGTGTGGAGAGAGTAATAGAAATTCACCGCCAACTATTTTGGCGGCAAGCGGTGTGCTCTTTTCTACCATTAGTGTGAGTGCTGCCAGGTATTCCGGGTTGATGCGGGAAACGACATCAGCCGTGTGCAGTGCGTGCAGGCGGGAGCGTTCTTTGCCACCAAGCCCAAGGATTACCGTTAGGGAAAGGTCTATCCCGGCAGCCCGCACTCTGCTCGCTGCTTCTACCATCTCCTGTGGGTTGACACCTTTTTTAACTGCCTGAAGCACCTCGGCATCTCCGCTTTCCAGGCCAAAATATGCTAACTTTACGCCTGCCTGGCGAATGGCAGCCAGTTCTCGCTCTGTCTTAGCCAGGATATTTTTCGGCCCGGCATAGACCGATATGCGCTCCGCTTCCGGAAATGAAGCTGTCAGTTGTTTGAGAATGGCAAGTAATGCATCTGTTTCCATAGCCAGCGCATCGCCATCAGCCAGAAAAATCCGTTGTACCCTGCCGTATTTGACTCTGGCTGAGCAGATATCCTCACAGACTTCCTCTAGGCTACGTACGCGAAATTGTTTCTTGCCATACATAGAACAAAAAGTACAACTGTTGTGTGAACAACCTATAGTTACTTGCAGAATTAGGCTTTGTGCCTCGCTTGGTGGCCGGTATAAAGGAGTTTCGTAATTCATTTTCCTTCACTCCTTGCAAGTTATTAAAAATAATGCGCCAATTTTTTGCTCTAAGTTATAATTCTCGATTAAGGTAGTGCTCCCTTCCTTAATTGGCGCGAGGATGCTAAAAAATAATGGGATTCATTAACAGATGAGTAGCTGGCTGCTAGGAGAGGAAGTGGCTCTTGTAGCCCTGTGCGGCCTGTGGTATAGTTTTAGCAAGTCTTGAGGGTCAGCAAAAAGGATATGGGGAGGCGACTGCTATGGGGATAGAAATTGCCCTGTTGTTTTTAATTTTTGTCCTTATTTTTTTGATTATCGAGATTGCTACAGTAATGTTTAAATTAACTGGCTTGGATCGTGATACAGCTCAGTTTCAAGCCGTTTCCATCATTTCCGCCAACGGTTTTACCACCGTAGAGTCGGAACTGATTGCAAGCCATCCGCTCAGGCGGAAAATTGCCATGGGTCTGATGATTAGCGGTCCTATCGCCTTAGCTTTCTTTCAGTTATTGTGAGCATTCTAAACGCTGGACTGGGGGGAATCCAAGACATTCTCTTCTTTGGCGTCATACTCTTCTCGCTTTTCCTCTTTTTGCGCAATCCAAGGCTTATCACCTATTTTGAAGGATATTTGGAAAAAAATCTAGAGAGAAGTTCCGGCTTTTGTCAGTTGAGTGAAGAAGCTTTATTTAACTTTGATGAATATGCTGTTACTGAGGTTGTTCTGACTAGCCAAAATGCGCCACTGGCAAACAGGACACTTAAGGAAACTCGACTGCATGACTGTGGCATTATTGTTTTATCCATTAAGCGCAATGGTAATGTCACCTATACGCCACGGGGCGATGATATTTTGTTGCCGGGAGACACTTTGCTGCTCTATGGTCGCGCAACGCAAATTAAAATGTATACCGAACCGGCTGCAAATTAAGGCTAAATTGCCGGGAAAGCTCTCCACGCTGAGAGGTTCGCCAGAAAAATATACTTGAAATTTGCCTGTTTTTGCTTTATTATTTTACTTGATGGAAATTTTCAAGAGAATAGCTACGGAGGCATCTAGCAGGTATCGGTTACATGCAGTCCGGTATATGTGTTCGCTACATATATGCCGGACTTTTTAACTAGTCGTTCCTTGCACTTTTTTTCGAAGCAGATGTTACCAGATTATTTTGCCTTTATAGCGTGCTTTGTGAAGACAGAATGCTGATTTTCGTTGACGGCAAAGCAAAGGAAGAGGTGTTGTATTTATGCAAAAAGCGATAAACAAAGTTTTGGTGGCTAATCGGGGTGTGCCGGCGGTACGAGTTATGCACACCTGTATTGACCGTAAAATTCAGACTACTGCTGTTTACAGCACTCCTGACCGGTTGGCCCATCATGTGGCGGTAGCTGATTCTGCGGTGCATATCGGTGAGGCACCACCCGGCGAGTCTTATTTGAATATGGATAGAATTATTAATGCGGCACTGAAAAGTAAAGCCGATGCTGTTCACCCCGGTTGGGGTTTTCTGGCCGAAAATGATGAGTTTGCCAGGCGTGTGCAAGCTGCCGGGCTTACTTGGATTGGACCTGAGCCTGATGTAATCAGAGACATGGGTGATAAGATCAAAGCGAAAGAAATTGTGGAGAAAGTTAATGTGCCCACCATCCCTGGGATTAGTAAAGTAGATACGGTAGACGATATTACCCGTTGGTTGCGGGAGAAAGATGTTGCCTACCCAATAATTATTAAAGCGTCTGCCGGAGGCGGCGGTAAAGGGATGGTCAAGGTTGAAGCCGAAGATGAACTGGTCCGGGCGCTGGCGCAAGTGCGTTCTGAGGCGCAAAAGTCGTTTGGCAATAACAAAGTGCTGGTGGAAAAATATATTGAGCGTGGGCGCCATATTGAAGTTCAGGTGGTGGCAGACAAGTTTGGCAATGTGGTTCATCTTTATGAGCGAGAATGTACTTTGCAACGGCGCAACCAGAAAATCATTGAGGAGGCGCCTTCCCCTTCGCTCAGCGAAGAGTTAAGGCAAGAAATTTGCGGGATGGCAGTAGCGCTGATGAAGCAGATTGGCTATTCCACTGCGGGAACGGTAGAGTTTCTCTTTGACTCTGCCACGCAAAAGTATTATTTTTTGGAAGTAAATACTCGTTTACAGGTGGAACATGGGATTACGGAACTGATTACCGGGCTTGATATTGTGGGGATTATGCTCGATGTGGCAATGGGCAAGAAACTGCCTTTTACTCAGCATGATATCAGGCCTAACCGTTGGGCGATGGAAGCGAGGCTAAATGCGGAGGACCCCCGTACGTTCAGCCCCTCTTTCGGGAGAATAAGCAGACTGCATGAACCGCACGGTCCCGGTGTGCGAATCTCTTCCGGTGTCTATGAAGGAGCAGATATTCCCTCATACTATGACTCGCTTATTATGCTGGTGATGTCAGCCGGCGCAGATCGAGCCGATGCAATCCGCGTTATGGATCGTTCACTGAGCCGCAATTTGAGAGTTGAAGGTGTTAAGACACTGGCTCCGCTGCTTTTAAGCATTATCCGGCATCCGGCCTTTATTGCGGGCGAATTCTCTACCAGATTTATTGAGGAAAATATGCGGGATTTGGTAGCAACCTTTGTCGAGGTAGACCATGAAGATGAAGCGCTAAAAGTGGCCCGATTCGTGGCGGAGATATCTGCCCTCGGTCCGCAAACTTGGATGTGAGGAAAAAACTATGACGCATAATATTTTCGTTAGGCCCGGCATGTCGCCACGGGAAATCACGAAAGCTGTCCGTGAGTTGCCGGGCGTATGTCTTACATCAACAGGGATGCGTGATGCCGGCCAGTCCGATTATAAGAACCGTTTGCGGCACCACGACTTAGCCGCGTTGGCTCCTTTTTATAATGAGATGGGTCTCTTTAGCGCGGAGTGCCACGGAGGAGCTCGCTGGCATGTTGGGATTATGAGCCGGAGAGAGAGTCCTTTTGCTGAGCTGCGCAGTCTGCGGGAGAAAATGCCGAATGTACTATTGCAGACGCTGGTACGGGAAGCAAGTCTCTGGGGTTACCGACCATACCCTCGCAATGTGATTGAATATGTGGTGTCTGCAGTTGACATCGATGTCTGGCGCTGCTTTTCTTTCTTAAACGACATTCGCAACATGCGTGTGGTAGCAGATGTGATTATGAGGCGCGGCAAGTTATTTGCGCCTACGCTCTCTTTCACCCAAGCAACTTGGGCATCAGATGAGTATTATCTCAGTCTGGTACGGGAAATCGTTGCTCTCTGCGGTGGTATAGAAGAAATCATTTTAGTAATTAAGGATATGGCTGGTGTGGGCAGCCCCAAACGTATTGCCAACCTAGTAGACAGTATTAAGTCGGCATACCCGGAACTGGTAGTTCAGTACCATCGACATACTACAGACGGCTTGGCTCTGCCTGCTCTCTTGGCGGCTGCCCGTTCAGGAGCACAGATTGTAGATGTGGAGGAGGATTCTCTGACCCGCTTTTATGGCCAGCCTCCTGTGCTTAGTGTGCAGGCATATTTGGAGGAATCGGGTATTCCTGTGCATCTTAATCGCGCTGTGGCGGAAGAAGCGGTGCAAAAGGTAAGGGAATGGATAAGTCAGTATGAATGGGCAGAATCGCCGTTTAAGGGCTTTGATCATGGTGTGCTGGCTCACAGAATGCCTGGGGGAGCATTCCCCAGTTCTTTTGAACAGGCACAGCAGGGCGGGTTTTTACACTTGATGCCTGCCATTCTCACTGTAATGTCATTTTATAATCAGCTTATCCATTATTTTGATGTAACTCCCGGTTCGCAAATTACTTGGACTACCTGCAGCGGCATGGTCAATAAATACGCCAAGGAAAAGGGTGAAGTAGGCGTACGCCATTTGATTGCCCTGCTTAAAGGATTTATTGAAAAGGGGCAGAATTTCTCAGCGTTGGAGGAAGCGGAACAGAAAGAATTGTTGCGACTTTTTGCTAATGCGCCAGGGGACTTTAAAAATCTACTCCTTGGCCGTTATGGCAAACTTCCCATGGGCTGGCCGGCAGAATGGGTTTATAGAAGCGCTTTTGGCAATGAGTGGGGTCAAGCGCTCCAAAGCAGAGAAGCTGCGTCTCCGTTAGACTTGCTGGAGGACGAAGATTTAGCTGCCGCACGGAGTGTATTAGGCGCCGAGATTGGCCGACACCCTTCTGAGGAAGAGTTTATTCTCTACTTGATGCACCCGAAAGATACTGTGGAATACGTTGAATTTAAAGAACGCTTCGGTGAGGCGCCCTATGTATTACCTACCAAGGTTTGGCGCGAAGGGCTGAAAAAACCAGGTGATAAAGTAGAATTTGAAATTGAAGGCAAGCCTTTTTGCATTGAGCTCGTTTCCATTGGCGGCGAACATGAGGGATTGATTCACGTTGTTATGCGCGTAAACAATAAGACCAGAGTTTATACTGTCAGGACGCCTAGGGTGAAAAAGACAGAAACAAGGATGGCAAAAGGCGAAAAAGATGTTCCTTCACCAATTAACGGTACCGTTTGGCGTTTAGGTAATCCAAAGCGCGGTCAGTTAAAGGTGGGCGATATTGTCAGTAAAGGCGAAGAAATTGCCAATATTGAAGCGATGAAGATGGAAACTACTGTTGTCGCGCCGTATGACGCACAGATTAGCGAAATTGTTTTTAAGCTTAACGATATTGTTCAGGAAGGGCAGATTTTGTTCATCTTGGAAAGGTCTAAAGATTAAAATTCCCTTCATATACAATAAAAAACCTGTCATCGCTGACAGGTTTACTTTTTTTGATGGTGGGTCGTAGTGGATTTGAACCACTGGCCCCTACCGTGTCAAGGTAGTGCTCTCCCCCTGAGCTAACGACCCATTTACTGCTAATACAAGCATAACTATAGCAGAAAAATGGGAAATTAGCAAGGTCTCAAAATTTTAGATGTCTCAAAATCTCAGGCAGACAGTTCTTGTGCAAAACAGCTTATTGTCATACTGTGACAGAGCGGCAGAAAAAAATTTTTATAAGTATAATCATGGTGAAAGCAGTAAAGTATAACTTCAGTATCATATTTTAAGGAGGGTAATAGATGCGCGTCTCAAAAGAGTCAAATCCGATTACAAGGGTAAAGTGTATTGTGGGCACTTGTGAGTATTGGGACAAAGGAGACCACTGTTTGGCTTCTTCCATTGAGATCCAGCCTCAGGATGCTTCAGATACGGAAGAGACAGATTGCGCCACATTTAGACCTAAGCATTAAAAGAAAAGACGTGCTGCGCACGTCTTTTCTTTTAGGGTGGTGCGCCCGGCATGGGCGATAACTTGTAGCATAGGAAATTATATCGTTCAGGGAAGCTACGATCCTATGCGTTGGGGTTTGTAAGAGGCGTGCCCCTTACTCTTGCGTGGTACTCAGGAATGAAGTTCCGCCGAAGGGGCGGCAGCCCCTAGCGGATAAAAAAGACGCGTCAGTTGATAGAAAACGCGAAGCGTTTTTCTTGTTAGCATAGGAAATTATATCGTTCAGGGAAGCTACGATCCTATGCGTTGGGGTTTGTAAGGGGCGTGCCCCTTACTCTTGCGGGGTGCTCAGGAACGAAGTTCCGCCGAAGGGGCGGCAGCCCCTAGCGGACA